>CAIYQV010000188.1 GCA_903928365.1 uncultured Flavobacteriia bacterium | reverse complement strand
TTGTAACGCAAGTTATCCATCTCCTCTTCGATATCCAATGCAGCCTGGACCAGATTGAACTCTTCATTTTCATAAACGACCTTTTTCGTCAATCCATAACAATTCAGCGGCTTACCTCGTAAGGAGAATACGGCTTGTGTATTCACATCCCTTGATTTTGTGATCGAACCACTAGCAGAATCACCCTCCGTAATAAACAAGGTAGTTTCCACACGGCGCTCATCCTTCAAGTCCGTAAGATGGATACGACAATCTCTTAATTTCTTATTGTGAAGACTTGCCTTCTTTGCACGATCACGAGCCAATTTTCGAATTCCTGTCAACTCCTTGCGTTCACGCTCTGATTGCTTGATCTTACGTTCGATCAATTCAGCAACATCGGCATTACGATGCAGGTAATTATCCAAACTCTCTTTGAGAAAGTCATTGACGAAAGCACGCATGGACTTTCCTCCTGGTTCTATTTCCTGTGAACCTAATTTCGTTTTTGTCTGAGATTCAAATACCGGTTCTATCACTTTCACAGCAATCGCTGCTACGATCGACTGTCGTATATCGGATGGTTCATAATTTTTATTGTAGAAATCACGAATCACCTTCGCTACGGATTCTCTAAAAGCGCTTTGATGTGTACCTCCTTGTGTGGTATGCTGACCGTTCACAAAAGAATAATAATCTTCTCCATAGGTCTTACCATGCGTGAATGCCACCTCAATATCTTCGCCCTCCAAATGGATGATTGGATAAAGAGGGTCTCCATCCATGTTATTCTCCAACAAATCCTTTAGACCATCCTTAGACTGGTATTTTTCTCCATTAAAATAGATGGCCAATCCCCGATTCAGATAGCAGTAATTCCACATCATCTTGTCGAGGTAAGCTGTTTTGAAAGCAAACTTCTTAAAGATGGTTTCGTCCGGTATAAATTCAACGTAGGTTCCGTTCTGTTCATCGCATTTGGTAACAGGTAATTCTTCCACTAATTCACCTCTAACAAATGAAGCCTGTTTCTTTTCCCCGTCTCTCACCGAGTAGACCATGAAATGGGCCGACAATGCGTTCACCGCTTTTGTACCCACTCCATTCAAACCTACAGACTTCTTAAACGCCTTGGAATCATATTTACCCCCGGTATTGATCTGAGAAACACAATCGATCACTTTACCCAAAGGGATTCCGCGACCGTAATCTCGCACGGTAACCTTCCCGTCTTTCACACGGATATCCACACGCTTCCCGTTACCCATTACAAACTCATCGATGCAGTTATCTACCACTTCTTTCACAAGAATGTAAATACCGTCATCTGCAGCTGCTCCATCACCCAATTTACCGATGTACATCCCCGGTCTTAATCGGATATGTTCCTTCCAGTCAAGTGAGCGGATATTATCTTCTGTATACTGATTTTCAGCCATGTTAAAACGAGTTGAACCCTAACTAACAAATTTAGGAAATGATTAAGGCTAAAACACCCCGTCACAATGTGACTTTTGAACTAAATTCGGTTGAAAAACCTAAGAAATCTGGATATTCATTCCGTCCTCCACCACTTCTACTTCTGAAAAGATCTCTTGAGCTTCTTTCAAATGATTTTCTACACCTGAATAACGTGCACTCAAATGCCCGAGCAATAACCTTCCAACGTGTCCGTTTTTAGCTATCATCGCTGCTTGGGATGCCGTAGAATGATAGGTGGCTTTTGCACGATCCCTATCTTTTTCCGTGAACGTTGCCTCATGATACAGCACACTTACTTCCTTTACTACATCAGCCAGGGAAGGCAAATATGCTGTATCAGAACAAAACGCATACGAGTGAGATGGCTTGGGATCAAAAGTATAATCAATCGCTTTACGGACCTCACCAGATTCCAAAATCACATCTTCCCCATTTTTCAATTTAGGAAAATGCGCTATACCCAACCCACTTCCTTTTAAAGCCTCACTATCCAGGTTACGCTCCTTTCTTTGTTCACGGATTAAAAAACCAGTAGTCGGAATTCGATGTTTGAGTGGAAACGAACTGATCTCGATCATTTTATCACTAAAAAGTACTTGTGGCTCTTTAGTTGAAGTTACGATGAAGCTCAATTCAAATTCCGGCTTAGCACCCCCAACCTCAAGTTGCAGACGAACAATCTGCTCTAATTCAGGAGGACCGTAAATCGTGATTCCTTTGTCCCTGCCCATCAAATGCATCGTACTGAGCAGACCAACAAGTCCGAAAAAATGATCCCCATGCAGGTGAGAAATGAGTATATGTGATATGCGTTGAAAACGAACACCAAACCGGCGTATTTGCATTTGCGTACCTTCTCCGCAATCAATCAGAATATGACGATCATTGCAAACAACATATTGCGCTGTAGGATTTCTTCTGGAAGTTGGAATAGCAGCTCCGCTGCCTAGAATGGTAACGTCAAAACTCACTTTCGAATCGCCTCCAAAGCCGCGTTTTGATCTTCAGTGATCAGCAACACTTTGTCCAGTTGTGCAATCTGAATAAGCTTGTAGACATTTTCCTGAAGTCCACACAAAACAAAATGACCATTCGTATCCTTGCACAACCTGTTTGCCATGAGGATAGCACTCAAACCAGATGAATCACAATATTTTGTCTGAGTCATATCGATCACCACATTATTCACTCCTTGCTTATTCAGAAGTGTCAGTTCGGCTTTCAACTCAGAAGCATTGGATGCGTCCAGTTTCTCAACTTTCGTCTTTACAATAGCTTCGTTCTTATTTTGCGAGGTTTCGAAGTTCATTGTTCGTGTTTGTCCAAATGTAGTAATTTTTTTTAGTGCCGCTCGATTTTTGCCGCCAGCAAATAGATAACAGCCATTCGTACCGCGACCCCATTCTCCACTTGCTGAAGAATGATGGATTGTTTAGAATCAGCCACGTCACTGGTGATTTCAACCCCCCTATTGATCGGACCGGGATGCATGACAATTATTTCTTTATCCAGTGAATCCAGGATCTCTTTATTTAGTCCAAACTGCATAGAATACTCCCTAAGCGAAGGGAAATATTTAATATCCTGGCGTTCCAATTGGATTCGCAGCATGTTAGCCACATCGCACCATTCAAGAGCAGCACGCAGGTTATGCTCCACCTTTACACCCAGCTCATGAATGTATTTCGGGATAAGTGTAGTTGGACCACACACCATGACCTCTGCACCTAACTTCTGTAAACAATAAATATTCGAAAGCGCAACTCGGCTATGAAGTATATCACCCACAATCACCACTTTTTTTCCTTCTACTGAACCAAGTCGTTCACGGATCGAAAAGGCATCCAGGAGCGCCTGGGTAGGATGTTCGTGTGTCCCGTCACCTGCATTCACCACTTTTGCCGAAATGCGTTCTGAAAGAAACTTCGCAGCACCCGGATTGGGGTGACGCATCACCACCATATCTACTTTCATCGATAAGATATTGTTCACCGTATCGATCAGGGTTTCTCCTTTTTTTACCGAACTTCCGGAAGCAGAGAAATTAATCACATCTGCAGAAAGTCTTTTTTCAGCAAGTTCGAAAGACAGCTTTGTACGCGTCGAATTTTCAAAGAATAGGTTTGCAATGGTAATATCGCGTAAGGAAGGTACTTTTTTGATCGGACGATTGATCACTTCCTTGAAGCTGTCAGCCGTTTTAAAGATCAATTCGATATCCTGTCTTGTCAGATCCTTGATCCCCGTCAAATGTTCTACGCTCAAATTATCCATTAGCCTCCGGTGTAAACAAAACAACTTTATCCTCTCCTTCGATCTCTTTCCACTCTACAGAGACACGCTCTGTTGAAAGGGTATCGACAGATTTCCCCACATAATCTGCCTGTATCGGCAAATCACGATTAAATCTTCGGTCGATCAATGCCAGTAATTCTACTTTTTTAGGTCTACCGAAAGCCAGTAGTGCATCCAGGCCCGAACGAATAGTCCTTCCTGTAAATAGTACATCATCTATCAATACCACCTGTTTTCCTTCAATGACAAAATCAATGTTCGTTGCACTTGGAATGATAGGACGCTCTCTTCGTCTGAAGTCGTCTCGGTAAAAAGTAATATCCAGATTTCCACAAGTAACGGGTGTTCCTAAAATTGCTTCCAATTGAGATTTCAATCTGGCTAACACATTTACACCTCTTGGTTGTAAACCAATCAGTACGGTATCTGAGAAATCGTGGTGACGTTCAATTAATTGGTAGCAAAGTCGGTTCAGTGTGAGTTCAAAATGCCTGCTATTGAGGATGACCTGCTTTTCCATTGACACAAATATAGAGGGAATCATTCACCTTCCTGTGACGTAAGGCAAATATTTTTCCCGATGTTTTTCACATTTTAGGTTAACCGCCCTTTCGTTTTACACCGTACCCTTCTTTTGTAAGTAGATCGAGAATCTTATCGCGAAAATTTCCCTGAATAAGGATCTCGCCGTCTTTTACCGAGCCGCCTACACCACACTTATTTTTGAGTAATTTCCCTAGTTCTTTCAGTTCTTCCTCGGAGCCAACAAATCCTTCAACAAGTGTCACTTCCTTACCAGCCCTTTGTTTGCGATCAATGGACACATAAAGTTTTTGCTGAGCATTGGGAAGGGTTACTACTTGTTCTTCTGAATCATATTCATAATGAAAATCAGGATTCGTTGAATACACTACATTCAATCGTTCTTTTTTCTTTGCCATCAGTTCTTCTCAATTATTGCCGCCCGAATATCATCTGAAAGTACCCCATCTGGATGTTTTCCTAGCGCGGAACGGATTCCTTTAGGTGACCTCACATCAAAAATAAATAATTTCTTACCGGAATCATGTATTTCCTGCACCTGATCTGAGGTTATGATACTATTGCGAATAACATAACCATCTGCAGAAGCTGCTTCTTGAGGAACAGCGGCTGATTCATCCAATTGAAAAAGCACTTTGAAATTCGCTTGTTTTAAAGGGTGGATCCATTCGTTGTAGTTTGTGATGACCCAGCATTTCGTTTGCACAAAGGAAAGCTTGGAAATTTGATTGATCATGGCATCGACGGATACAAAAGTCTGAGCACATGCGTTGAGATGTCTCAAGTCGAGGAATAGCTCTTTCCCGGACAATTCCTCATTTGAAATTTCCGAAAGCGGACACAACTTCTCCTTATGAACGGAATTATAACGAATGTCTTCCAGTTCATCGCGAGTTAATTCCGGAACACATCCTTCCCCATTTGATTCACTTTCCAGCGTGGCATCATGATATAACCAAAGTTCACCGTCTTTTGATAATTGAACATCCACTTCTACTCCATCACAACCTATCATCGAACATGCCATATCCAGTGCTTCCCGACTATTGTCATGATAAATTGAATTCTGAATGTTTAAGCCCATGCCTGCATGTGAAACTAAGAGAACTGATCTGAAATCCTCCTTTTTTCCGCACCCCGTAACAAGAAGAAGCAGAAGCCCTGCTTTAGCGAATATTTCGTGCCAATCCCAACGATCCATAATATCCAAATGTTCCAAAAGTCTTCTTTGCTCCTGACGTGTTAACAAGATAACGCTCTGACATCCATCCGCACATGATCTCATTCACAAACTTCCATTTTTTTCCAATAGCAAACCGATACCCCATGTAACATTCGGTCCAGTAATGCCTGGAATTATACGAATCCGACAACTTCAACATACTTTGACTGAACATCATTAATGGCTCAAACTGTAAAGCCCCTTTTGTAAAACGGTATCCGAATCCAATACTAGCTCTTGGAAATATTCGTTTCTGAAAAAACGTGCGGTTTACACCTAATTCAACAGATGAAAGAAATACCAAATGTTCATCGCAATAAACTCCTTCCAATCCATTAAAAAAATCTAAGCGGGTAACACCTGTTTTCAGAGAACATTGAAACGAAGAATCCGAGCTCACTTGCTGAGCGAACGAAACTCGAAGAGATAATAAAAGAAGGATATTAACACACAACCTCATCAGTTGTAAAAATACCCAAATTGATCAGAGCTTAGGACATTTTTTACAATGAACTCCTTTCTTTTTGAACTTCTTACAGCATGTTTTCTTTTTAGAAAGATCACACAATTGACAAAGTGAGAACGGTTCGGAAAAATTCTGTTCAGAAGTAGAATTCGGCAGTTTCATTTATTTAGACTAATTCCAAACAAAGATAAAACAGATTTTTTATTTATCCATCTTTTTCATCAAGTCAGAACAAATTGTGCTACTCTGAATGTATTGGCATGAGCTTCTACAATATCTTTTATATTCGGACTGTAGCCGCCTCCCATACTGCAGACGATAGGCACATTGAGTTGACGAACTGTCTCAAAAACAAATCGATCCCTTTTTTTACACCCTTCTAAGGTGAGCCCCAATTTCCCAAGTTTATCTGTCTGGATCACATCCACTCCGCACTGATAGAAAATAAATTCAGGTTGAAACTTACTTAGAATAAAATCCAGTGAAGATTGCAAAAGATACAGGTAGGATTGGTCATTGGTACCATCCTCCAATTCAACATCGAGGTCGGAAAGTTCTTTCTTCAATGGGTAATTGTTCTTCCCGTGCATACTAAAAGTGAACACCTTATTTTCTCCGCTAAAAATGGCTGCTGTACCATTCCCCTGATGCACATCCAGATCCACGATCAATATTCTTTCAATCCCATTGGTTAAAAGCCACCTTGACGCTATTGCCTGATCATTTAACAAACAGAAACCTTCGCCTCTGTCCTTGTAAGCGTGATGGGTACCACCTGCAATATTCAGCGCGAGTCTCTCAGTCAAAGCATACTCTGCACACATCCGTGTCCCTTCCATGATCATCGCTTCTCTCGCAATGAGTTCAGAATTATGAGGAAAACCGGAAACGCGTTGTTCCTTATCTGTCAATTTCAACGAAAATAAACGATTGAGATATTCCTCTGAATGCACCCGAGTGAGGTGTTCCTTTTGAATGAGCTCAGGCCTAAACAACTGTTCTTCATTGATAGTACCTTCATGGAGCAATTGACGAGGCAACAGATCATATTTTTCCATTGGAAAACGATGTCCTTCAGGAAGATCCTGCACATATTCTTGCCGGAAAGCTATTTTCATATTGAGAACAAAAACAGAACTATGACCTGCTAAGTGTTACTTCAACAAAAAAGGTAGATCTATTGTTTGAAGGATCGCTGATCCTGTACTTTAATCTATATTCCGATTTCATGATCATCGTCAAAAAGCCGAGACCTGCCCCACCCTTTTTGGAAAGTGGATCTTTGGACAGAATATCAAGATACATCAATTTTAGTTGCTCCGGATCGAGACTATTGATCTTTTCCAAATAGGATGAAAGCGCGGATGCATCTTCCTCCTCTACCAAATTGCCAAAAATGACATTCAGTTCTTTAGTGTTCCTGCTTACAATTACAAAGGAAGTCTGATTTCCCTCTTCATCCAATGCGCCATGACGATATACATTCTGAAGTCCTTCAATTAAAATAGAAAAAGTCCGCTTTACCGTTTTTTTAATCTCTCCACCTGAAATCATTACTTCCTCCACGGAGGATGCGATACTATTGATAAGATCTTGGGAAAAAATACCAAAATGACTTAAAAGCACTGTCTCTCCCACCTCAAGATGAGCAGCCAACAAATCCGTATAGGATTGCTTCAGGGCAAGTTCGACAGCACTTTGGTTATTCATAGCGTCAACAGAATACGAGGAGATTACCTAATCAAGGTAACGTTTCCAGACTCTTCTAAGTGTTCACCACTGGTTAAGGTTACATACAATTTGTACGCGTATACTCCAGCGTTCAGTTTCTGCCCATTAAAAGTTCCATCCCAGCACGGTATTTCAGGACTATATTCATAGACTTTATTTCCCCAACGGTCATAAACCATATAGGTCATTCGTACAATGCAATTACCATAAATACATATTTTTTGATTCTCCTGATTTCCACTCGAACCATCAGGTGAGAACACTGTTGGAACATAGATCTCATTGCAATCTTCATTCACAAGTATTGTCAGTGAAGCAGTGCCCGTGCAACCTGATGCATCACTACCAGTTACCGTGTAGGTTGTTGTTTGTGAAGGTGATGCTATTGGAGAGGAACAATCTGTACAACTCAAGTCTGTAGCTGGTGTCCAAGTATACGATGTCGCACCGGAAGCAGCCAAAATTACCGTCTGTCCTTGGTCAAGGATTGCAGATGAAGGGGAAACATCCACTGTCAACGTTCCGAGAACTACCACAGAAGATGTTGCTGAAACCGTACAACCTGATCCGTCCATAACCGTCACTGTGTACGAACCAGGAGTTAGTCCTGAAATAGTGGCACCTGAGCCAACAGATGGCGACCAGGAATACGTGTATGGTCCAGTCCCACCACCAGCGGTTACACTTATAGATCCATTTGAACTTCCGCAATCGGCAGCGGTCACATTCGAATTAGCTACCAAAACCGTTGGCTGGGTAATTGTTGCTATTGCTGAACCAATACAACCCGCCGCATCTGTTACAGAAACAGTATATGATCCGGCAGAAAGGCCTGTCGCTGTCGGTGCATTGCCTCCTGATGGAGTCCATGAATAAGTCAGCGCACCTGTTCCTCCTGTAGCCGTAACCGAGATGGTACCATCATTGCCTCCATTACACGTCACATTAGTCTGTCCGGAAACACTTACCGTTGGTCCTCCCAAAGTTGTTACAACCAAACTTACAGATGCGGTACAACTATTTTGATCCGTAACAGTTACAGAGTATGTTCCACCGGAAATATTTGATGCTACAGCCGCATTCCCACCAGAAGGAGACCAAGAATAGTTAAGCGTACCTGTACCGCCTACTGCAGTAACCGTAGCTCCACCATCGCTGGCTCCACAGTTGGCAGGTGTAATCGTTCCTTGAGTCACATTTAGTACAGATGGCTCATTAATCGTTACTTGCAAACTATTAGAGCATCCACCTCCATCAGTAACCGTCACTGTATACGTATCTGCTGTAAGCCCAGCTTGCGAAGTTCCGGTCAACGATCCAGGTGTCCAAAGATAGGTCAGTGTACCTGTACCTCCAGAACCCGATACCGAGGCAACCCCATTAGTCAATCCGTTACATGTTACATCACTCGAAGTTTGCAACGTAATGGAAGGACCACCTGCTGTTCCTACATTTACTGTTTCACTGGCTGTACAGCCTTGATTATCCGCCACAGTAAGCACATACGAACCTGCAGCCAAACCGGAAATATCCAATGTACCTTGTCCTGAAG
This sequence comes from uncultured Flavobacteriia bacterium, assembly GCA_903928365.1. GTDB lineage: Bacteria > Bacteroidota > Bacteroidia > Flavobacteriales_D > Crocinitomicaceae > M0103. Next base: position 3,424 of record CAIYQV010000188.1, on the reverse strand, counting down.
ACCAGGAAGGAATCGGATTCACACCACCAACAATGACGATTCCTGAAATGGCACCGGTATTGGAACTACAGGAAGAAGGATTTACAGTCATTCCTCCAGTATTGATTACCAAAGGAGTTGCTGCACTCACTGTGTATGAGGAAGAAGTTGTTGTACAGCCGGATGCATCGGTTACTGTTAAGATATAAGAATTAGGAAACAATCCCGATGCATTTAAGGAGCTTCCACCTCCATTTGACCAGGAAAAACTTAACCCGCTTCCGGAAGCTGTTATACCTGTGATCGAACCCAATGTTCCATCACATTGAACATCTGCCACAACAGCACTTGTTTCGTTTAACACAGGACCGGAGGCAGTTCCTACAGTTAATGCTGTTCCCGAAACAGTACAACCATTCGCATCCGTCGCGGTCAAGGTATATGCTCCTGCTGCTAATCCTGTAATATCTATAGTTGTTTGAGAATTCCCAGTCCAGCTATACGTATATCCAGGTGTCCCACCTGTTACGGTGACACCCGAAATCGAGCCATCGGCCAGCCCACAAGACTGATCAGTAACAGAAGCAAGGGTAATATCTATGGATGGTCCTGCGAGATCTGAAACGGAATAAGGACTTGAACTAACGGTACAACCACCTGCATCAGTAACTGTTAAGGTGTATGTTCCTGCCGCAACGGCAGACAAATCTATTGTAGCAGAGGAATTCCCGTTCCAACTATACGTAAGGGAAGATCCTGAGGCTGTGATGCCACTTATCCCACCATTTGACTGACCGCATGTTGCATCAGTTACGATAGCTGAAACTTCATTTATTGAAGGACCTGTATCAGCACCAACAACATAAGGACCCGAAGTACTGGTACAACTATTATTATCTGTCACTGTCAAAGTGTAACTTCCGGCATTCAATCCAGCGGCATCTATGGAAGATCCGCCACCATTATCCCATGAATAACTAAGACCCGTTCCTGAAGCTGTGATCCCGGAAATAGATCCCAATCCTCCGGTACAAGTTACATTTTGAACGGAGATAGCTGAAGCATTGATGATTGGACCGGAAGTTCCTGTAAGCGTATGAGGTCCGTTCGTGCTTGTACAACCTGCAGCATCTGTGACTGTTAATGTATATGTCCCTGCTGGAATATTCGTATAATCAGCAGACGCAGTTGTTGTTCCGCTCCAACTATACTGGTATGGAGTTGTGCCGCCGGAAACAGCAAGTCCGGTAATACTACCTGCACCACTACACGTAGGATTAGTAAGCACCGGGGTTCCCGTAATGGAAGGTTGTGGATTAATCGTTACGGTAACTGGCTCTCTGAACGTTCCCGGACAAATACCGGCGTAATAAGTAGTGGTACTAGTAGGTGCTACAGCAGGTGTGTAGGAATTACCTGTACCGAGTGATGATCCACCATATTGTGCGCTGTACCAGTTCACGGTACCGGGAGGTGTTCCAGTGACAGAAACGGAAAACGAAACAGGGCTGCCTGCACAGATGGTCGTATTGTTAGCAGTTATATTATAAGTTGTCGCCGATAAACTACTCAATCCACTTGCTCCATTGGTGGCCCCATTGAAAGTAAATTCACTTAAATGAGCAGAATTCGTCGTTCCGGCTGTTCCTCCAGTCACCGTTTGTGTGGGAGATCCGGATGAGAATGCAATGCTACCCCCACTACCTGCACCACCAGGTCCTGCAGCTTCCACAGTGGCAAATGCCCCAACAATTAAATTCTGATTTCCTCCATTACCCCCTTTCGCACTGAGTGCAAGAGTTGAAGGAAGAGCATTTGAATTCCGTATAAAGATAGCGCCGCCGCCGCCGCCACCGCCTGCGGCATCATTCCCTTTGAGCTGACCGAAACCTGCTGTGCCACCTTGCGTGTTTCCTCCATTGGCACCATCCGCTTCTATCGTTCCGGTTCCACTTACCGTTCCATACACTGTCAGAAAAACTAAACCTCCTCCGGCACCACCTGAGCCTCCTTGAGCCTGGTCCTGGTCACCGGCTCCTCCCCCTCCACCGAAGAACAATCTGTTCGCATCGTATGTTAAGGGGTGACCCCCAAATCCGCCATTCTCCTTGCGAGCATCTGACGAAGAAGCCGAGGCACACCAAGCTGTGTTGTTCGGTCCGGTTGTTGTCGCATTTTGATCAGAGTTTGACAAGGCATAACCCCCTCTTCCACCTCCGGAACTACTTGACCCACCTAATCCTGCGGTTTCCAGGTTCCATACAGCGTTTGCAACCGTAGTCGAAGGGACCCCTTTTCCTGTATACAAGCCTGATCCAACATTCGAACCGCCGCCGCCGCCGCAATTCTGGTAACCACCGCCACCTCCACCATTTGCAGGAGCACCGCGCCCATAACCCGAATATTGCGCATTGTATTCTGTGGTAAATCCTCCTATTCCTTCACCCTTTCTTCCACCCTCAGTAGATGCAGATGAACCCATCTGTGTACTTCCGTTACCTGTACCATTGGTGTGAGCGGCACATGTACCAGGGCTTCCAACCTGAACCGTAGGAGTACTGGTAGAACCACCACGAAAACCAAGTCCATTCGCGCTGATTTTAGAACTGGAATTGAACGTTAAATTTCCGTTCACCTCGATAGCCGCAATACCGCCACTACTACCGTTCCATGCCGTTGGCACTATTGAAGTCGATGAATTCAGAGTCAAATTATTGAATCTCGGCACACGAACTACCTGTACATGGCCAGAACTTGTGTAACTATTCTGAAGCGCACAATTCAGGATGATCGTATTCGCTCCTGAGACAGATCTCACTTCTACTTGTTCAAATTTACCACAGTTATTATAGTTCGTTACCTGACCCCATAGCCATGGTTGTGTATTCCATCCTACACTTCCTGTAATCCACGAGTTAGGAACGGTGTAATTCCCTCCCCAGGAAACGGTAGGTGTCACATCAATATCCATAGTAGCACCCTGCATCTGAATGATCAGAATCAGATCACCCTGTGCTAGATTCGATGCAAAGGCACTTCCCGACATCGTGTTGCTGTTCACTGAAATTGAAGTAGCACCCGAAGCAGCATCTGCACTGAGATAGGTAAAGGAGTTTACATTCGTGTTAGGAAGTGTAACTGTAAAGTTACCGTCTTTTCCGCGTTGAGAATGGAGAGCCGTTAAGTTCATAACAAGCGTTATGAACAGAACGAAACGTAGCTTTAAATTCATGAAAATAGGTTTCACAGTTTTAGACGGGTAAAACTAACAAAAAGTTGGCTTTATTTCGAATTAATGATTTGTAAAACAATACTCGCAACAGCAGGGCATATTTCAGTGTTTCGGGCAGTTAAATCGAGGATCTGTAACATGTTTTTACGATCTGTATGAGGATACTCAGCACATGCCAGAGGTCTGAAAGAATAGATTCCGCATGTATTGTCA
>CAIYQV010000187.1 GCA_903928365.1 uncultured Flavobacteriia bacterium | reverse complement strand
TATCTTTCATCAGGAATGAACATAGACAATTTGTTATACTCGGATGGTTGAAAGATGGTTATGGTTCAATGTCATTTGATTTAAATGTAGGAAATGAATTGCCTTTTGTTCCCGATTCGCTTATTAATCAAAGTGTATTTCTTGAAAATCAATTATTTGTAATTGATAGGCCGGATATTCTTAAAATATTCGCTTTGAAAATAATTAATCAAGAAAATAAACCTGAAACGATGAGATCCTATTTTCCTTTTATATTTAGTACTCAAGAAAATTCGATTTATATAGATGGAGATAATTAAACACAAATTTTACAAAAACCCATTTCCCAATTGGGATTGTAAAACACTGATCCTCGGCACGTTCAATCCTGAAAAGGGATCAAACGCAGATTATTATTATGGTAGACTTCGTAAAACTGGAGGTTGGAGCAACAGGTTCTGGCCAGCTGTTAATTCTTATCTTGAAATCAATTTTCCGGAAATTCCACTTGCTGAAAAAGGTGATCTAGGATCAAAAATCAGAATAATGGATGAATTCAAATTCGGTTTTGTTGATCTCATTTCTAGCGTTGATTGTCTTAATGAGGAGAATATTACGGGTAACGGATTTCAAGATTCTGCGATCTTCTCATCAGTTAATAAGGTATATTTTAATACTGAATCAATAATTGACTTTCTAAATAAAAACAAGTTCAACAAGGTGATCTCAAGTTTTGGAAAAGGGACTTCCCTAAATAAAAAAGCAAAAATCGAACTCGAGAAGATAATAACAGCTTGTCCGAAAACCGATTTTAAACTATTCGATTTACCTGCTTTTGGCCGACCGATGATGTCAACTGAACTGTTTGGTAACGATATATTTAAGTTTATTTTATGATCTACAAAATACCACCCAACCTCCCACCACGCCTCATTCAAAAAATCGAGGCAGTTCAGAAAGAAGACGACGCCTACGCAGCAGATGAACTTGTTGAATTAGGAGAAGAAATCCTGTCGCAACTCGCAGCCATGGGCATTGCTGTGTATTTGCAGCAGCCTAAACAAAAGGAAGTATTTAACGACTTTTTGATCTTGTTGTTTTTGTCAAATGGACATGCCTACAATTCGGGGCCGTTGTATCGTTGGGCAGCCAATATGCTAAAAGAAGCCGAAGGCCCTGATGCAGGATTGTTAAAGCCTTTTTTCTGGCAAGAGAAAGATGGAAAGGAAGTATTGAACGAGGCCGTTCATCATTTGGCGAGTTTGCGCAATGCGGTCATGCACGGCTTCTTTGTATTACCCCCGGAGCGAAACCGTGAAGAAGCGCAAAAGATGGAAGACATTCTGGAGCAGGTCACTAACACGGGCTTTTTTGAGAAAGCATTTGGAAACTTCCATTTCCTGGATGAGCATGGGTTCAATGGCCATTGGAACATCACCGATCCGAAAGCCTGGGAACACTTTGCCAACTGTCACGCCTTTGGTGAATTGGCCAAGCGCGTTTCACACGAATATTCAGAGAATTTCCGAACAGAGGAACAAACTTTCGCAACGGAGAAAACAACTCCGATCGCAGAAGTTCAAAAAGCTTCCCACGAATTGCTCGAAAAAGGCAAAGGCGCGTTGGTTAGCTGGTACCGGCCGGGTTCAATGGAAGGTGAACAAGCCTACCGTACAATGATACAAGTTGTTTCTAGTGAAAACTATTTACCTGTTTACTATGCGCTGCATGAGCGGGGCGCAACTTTCACCGCTACTTTTCTGGAAAAGGAACTCGGAAAAGCACTTTTCAATCTCACCCAAAAAGAAAATGCACGCAAAGAACCGATCAAATTCCTCAAAAACAAAGACAACGCAAAATTCCTAACAAAGAAACCAGTAGTCATCTTGCACGATGTTCATGTGGCCTTGTTCAACGACAATCACCTGACGCTGTTCTTCAATGAATTGTTTGATGCCGGAGTCCCCGTATTGTGCACCGCTTGGTCATATCCTTATCTAAAGCGCTTTTTCAACTTGGAAGTACAACTCGATGAAAAAGCATCATCCACAACTATGGAGTCCATCGAATCTTCGTTGAACAATTACCTGCGCTTCAAAGGTCCGAGCAAAGAACAAAGTGACCAAGTTTCGGATTACCAAAGAGTAAAGGATATCGTGTTTGCGCTACATCAAAAAATAGAAAGCGGTGAAGCCTTAGTTGCCCGACGCTTTGCTGATCAATACGAATATCCTATTGAATACG
>CAIYQV010000186.1 GCA_903928365.1 uncultured Flavobacteriia bacterium | reverse complement strand
GACTGACTGATATCCACTTTCATGATCTCACGACCCGAGGCTTTTGCCAGTTGCAGAACGGTTTCCGTTTTTCCTGTTCCGGGAGCACCAAAAAGGAGAATGTTGAGGTTCTGAGGCAGGCCTTTTTCCTTCAATCGACCCATTAGTTCATGGTACATTTCCGTTTCCATCATGTGTTGCACCTTTCCAATCTGCTCTTGCTCGTCTTTTTCGTAAAAGAGCTCTTTGGAGGTAATGGTGTCCGGTTTGATCGTGCCATTCTTGCTCTTTTGTTTGATCAGCTTGACTCCAGTCGTTTCCAGCAGATCCCGCGTTTTATCGGTGATGTTGAACTCAATGTCATTGAAGAAGCGGCCTTGATTGTACTCAAGCAGGTCTTGTTTGATCAGTTTATTCTCCTGATTGTAAATGCCCTGCATGTAGTTGATCTTATGTGAAGGGATCTTGAAAAAGGAATTAATGACATCATCGAGGTCCACACGTGTCGAACCGTTCATGCTTTTCCATAGCACATAGACGAAGATTGCACGGTCCGTTTCAGTGATCTCCAGGTTGCTGATAAACGAAATCAGAGGAAAATGGGTGTTTTTCTTCAGGAGCTCCTCCATTTCTAAATGCATTTCATCCGGATCGATGGACTCCTGTACACATTCATGGGTCAAGTCATAAAGTTTACCCATTGCTTCGATCTGATCTAACATAACACCGTGTTCACGCACAGGAAATGGCTGGTTATTCATCAGATTGTCGAGGATCTGACTCGGTACCGAATAGTAATATTTTCGCATGGAATCGTCTGAACGTCTGCGCTGTCTGCGTTTGTTGATCGTGCCCTTTTCAACTAATTTGTTCAAGGCCGGCAAATAGGGCACCAGATCGAATGGGGTAATATCGAAGAATCGGAACATGTCAATCATGTCCACTTGCTCCCCAAACATATTCATGGTGACGATATTGGAAAAGATGAAGGCTTCTTCTTCGGTGGAATGAAGGTATTTCGCAACGATCTTCAGCTCTTTGCTGAGTGTTCGCATCAGCGGTTTCTTCAGTCCGGAAGACTTGGATTCTTTGTAAATGACAGAGATCGCTTCGATAACGGAAAGCGTTGTTGTTTGAGCGGTTCTTCGGTTGGAAGGAGCAGACATGTGAGTTTGTTTTGAATGTTTTACGGGGGATTAACGCCTCAATCTTTCCGACATAACAACACGCTTTGCAAAAAATAAAAAAACCGCATCGAAGACGCGGTTTGGTAGGATCATCCGACTGATTTTCGTTTTTTTGTTTTTAGTTGCAGTTTGCGTCTCCCCAGGATGTCACTATTGTATAACTTTTCTTACACTTGAAGCAATTTTTGGAAAAATCATCAGATCCCGAGGTCCTTCCGCAGTGTCCCCCGTAAGCAGTGCTACTTTCCTTATAACCACAGTGTGGACATAAACCATAAACGTGATAAGATCCCGTTTTCTCATTAAAATCTTTTATTACACCATTGGCTGCGTTAGGATAGCGATATATGCAATCATCTAAATGATTAGAACTATTAACTGTTTTCACGGAAAGTAAAACAAAAGTTAAAACAACAGTTGAAAGGGTAAACAATAACTTTTTCATCGTTTAATTTTTAAGTGATAAATCGTGGTAATATTTAGTTATCCCACTGTTATACATGCAAAAGATGTATTCGGAATAAAACTGAAATAAATATACGAAAAAGTTTTTAAAATAACTCAATCCAAAGGGAAAAAATCATCAAACAACTCTCTGTAAAGGTCAACATTCAGTCTGCGACGAATACCTTCGATGGCCCGTTTGTAGTATTGTGCACTGTTCGTGATTCCCATGATCTGATCGATCTCCTGAACGGATTTACCGTCAAAGATCTTCAGCACAATGATCCTCCGGTCACGTTCGTTCAAATCCAAAAGCAGCTGATCCAGATCCACTCCCATTGCACTGCGTGACGGATCCGAATAGTTGTCATTTCCCCACCCGCTGTGGAAAGCACCTCTTTCAAGCGCTCCATCATCGGGCAGGTCTTTCATAGCCTTCCTTTTTTTCGTCCCGCGTTTTCTGAATTCAGAGAAACAGAAATTCGCAGTAACCTTCATGATCCAGGCGTCTGCTTCCCAGGCAGCAAGTTCATCGTCTTCCGCATCATCCAGTTTTTGCATGATGTGAATTGCCAGCTCCTGAAAAAGGTCGTCTGCTTCCATGGCGTTCGGAAATTTACTCCTGATCGCTCTGCGGATACTCTTTTCATGACGGCGGATGATCTCCTCGAATAGCAGCCTTCTGTTCATAGGGTTAAGGTATTTTACAATTTTTCAATTTCGTTGTTTTCTGTGTTTTGCGAATCATCGGTCATACGGAACAGAAATTCACTGATGTCTGTTTCCGATTTTTTGGTGGCATAGGCCTGCAGAAAATAATTTCGAGCACGCTCCATGGTTTCTTTCGACTCTGCGATCATATCTCTGAAAGGTACATCCTGATGCAGGAACAATACCTTTTTCGGGTTCAATGCTCGCCTGCTCAGCGCATCCATTTCTCTCGAGAAGGAATAGGAAAAGAGCATCTCTGGTTTAACCTCCTCCTGTTTTGATGCGCTGTGATCCATATTGTATAATTCAAGTAATTGCTGGAACATCAATTCATACGAACTGCCAATCAGCAGAGCGGCTTTATTCATCCCTTCGTTAGACATGACCTTCTTAAGCGCTTCCTGTAATTTTTCAGGTTTGTAGTCCATGTTGTCATCGGAAGCGAGATCCTTCAGATACGTGACGTTCTGTTCAGGGGCATCATTCGATCGGTTCTCATACAGGAGAATTTTGTTGTTAAACTGATCCCTTACAGAGGCATTTGTTTTACGGAATGTTTCGGCAGCTTTGTCACCAACCCAGAGGATTCGGTCGCCGAAATGTGGTTCTTTTTTCATAATTGTGTTTCAAAATTCATTAGATATCATGTGTTACACGCCTAAATTGAAATTGCATAACACCCAAAAACAAATTTGTTCTAAATTAGTAAAACATCCCGAACGTGAAAACGACCAAACAAAAAGGCATACAAAATATTCTTTTCCGGACAGAAGCTCCGCTGGAAGAGGTATTGGTTTTGACTGAACTTTTCCCATTGAGTGAGGCGATTAGTGAACGTCTGCAGAGGTTTTCCGATATTTTAATGGGTATCACGCCCGGGGCCTACGATGTGATGGGTGTCTTCGGAGACTGGGACGAGGATAATGGTCGCATTCTTTCGGTTTTTGATGCATTTGGTTCGGAAGGGAATGCGTTTGTGATCCGTTTTCATGCGGGTCGACTTTTACGTATTGAGGAGGAGGATCCGGATCGCTTTGAACAGGTACTGGACCAGTGTGTGTTGCACGAACTTGTTCATGCTCTTGATATGCTGGTGATACGAGAGTCCTGCGGAATTTATCATTCCCGGAATTCGCTGGAATCACTTAGTGAAAGAGAAAACGGACTTTTCTGGGGAGTAATGCATTATTTTTCATTCCTGCGCAATGAAGGGGTGGCAATGCTTGCCGAAAAACTCATTTTAGAAGAATCAATTTCATCACCCTCTGGGGAGGTGCTTCCGCGCGAACTTGATAAGTTGTTCCGGCATCTGGAGGAACAGTTGGAGAAAGAACATCTGATCATGTCCGGATCGTTCATCCGTGAATTGTGTTCCTCTGTATACGCTTATGCAGCAGATACCATGATGAAAATGCTTGGCGTCATTGAAAGGCGTCTGCCTGAGAATGATAATGAAAAAATAGAATTGCTGGAAAAAGCCATGGCACTGGATCTTTCCGAGTGGGTGGTACTGATTTTTTCAAAACACCAGGAGGTTTTGTCCAGACACGAAAAGACATTGTCTGTACTCATGTCGACAGAGGAGGGGTATTCAAGACTTATGCTGCTTTCGCTACAGTTTCATTTTGATGCAACAGAACTTATTCGTTACTGCACCACCTATTGCGAACGACAACTGTCTCTCGAAGAATTGGAAGGGCAGGTTAGAAAAGAATGTACATCAGAGTATGATGTGGAACACAGACTTCATCTGAAGGCAGGAGAGCTCTTGCAGGTCAGGACCGAGGAGAACGCAGAACTGATCGACTGGGTATTGAGTTATTTTTATTCTCAGTCCGATAGCATTAATGATAACAGGCCTTTTATTGGCTACATGGATGACTGGTATGTACTTGATATGGCTTTACACAGAGTGGGATTACAAGAACTTTCAATAGAATGACAGAAACATTAGATTTTACCTTTCTTAAGAGCGAAGAAGCGACGAGTGCAGGACCGTTCAATAGCTTACGTTTACTGGCAGATATGGAGATTCCGGAACACCTGGACGATTCCTACTATGTTCGCCATGTTATTCCGAGATCAGATGGTTCAAAAAGGATTTTATACGAGCCCAAGCCGGTACTGATGGAAGTACAGCGGCAGATCATGAACTTTTTGTACGAAGTTGAAAAAAGAAAAGGCTATTTCAGTTCGACCAGAAGGTTAGAACGGATGTACAAGCTTTCTCCCTGTGCCACAGCATATCGCCCTGGTTACAATGTAGTTAAAAATGCCAATTTCCACATCGGTAATGAAGTGGTGATGAAAGTTGATATTGAGGATTTCTTCGGTACTATTCAGGTTTCTGCTATGCAGGAAATGTGGATGCATCTGTTGCAAATTCGGGACCCCTATCTGGTCAAAATAGGGATACTGAACGACGAGATGAGCCAAGAAGAAAAAGCAACCGTGCGATTGTCGCTTGCGAAAAAGATCATTTCGGTGACCTCATTGAACGGCGCTCTTCCGCAGGGGAGTCCTTCCAGCGGTGTGCTCGCAAACTATTACCTTGTTCGATTTGACCGTAAGTTCCTCAATTTCTGTGTCAGGAACCGACTGAATTACTCACGATATTCGGATGATATGACGATTTCGGGAGCAGAAGAAGATCTGCAACCGGGCAAGGTCCTGCATTACCTCAATGTTCTTCTGAAAAAACAGGGATTGAAATTAAAAAAGTCAAAAACACAGCTCATTCGTCAGCACAACCGACAGACCGTAACAGGGATCGTGGTGAATGAAAAACGTTCTGCCGGAAGAGAAAAAAAGAGAGCCATCCGTCAGGAAATGTATTTCTTGAAGAAATTTGGTGAAGATCACGTTGCAAAACTCGAGGCTTCTTCTCATGCATACCTCTCTGAGCTCTCAGGAAAAGTGAACTGGGTCCTGCAGGTACGCAGATCAGATGATGAATTCAAACGGTACCGAGCCGAACTCATCATCATCAGTCGTTTTGTCAGGAAGGGAAAATCGATCACGGAAGCAGTGGGTTACATTCAGGGCTTGCATGAAAAGGCTGAACAGCTTAAAAAGACAGACAAAATAAGTGTAGGTGGAGTTGAGTGGAAACTGCTGGACGAACATTCCGAAGAGGATTCTGACAAAGGAATTTTTACATTTACGAGGAGAGCGAAATCGCTTGCCTATTTCACGGAGCGGGCTGCTTTGGATCTGCCGGATCTTAAGCATGGCTGGAGACTCCCAACAGAAAAGGAATTCAGGGACTATTTTACCGAAACCTGTTATGAAGACCGTGCCCTTCTAGGGTTGATCGTGCCTTGTGATCCACGCTACAACGGGATCGTTGATATGAACGGATTTCGTTATTTCAACCGTGTTGGAGCCTATTGGACGGCTGATCTGGCTCATGTTCCCGGAGAGGAACTTGGAAGGCACCGTTTGGGTAGAAAAGTAGTATGCGTCTACGCCAAAAATTGGAAATCATCTCTAAAGTTAAATAGTCAGACAATCAGTAAAACAGGTTTAAACAGTGATGTACGAACTGTCAATACAGCGGTTCCGCTGACCAAAAAATCGTTTTCTCTGGTAGGGGCTATTACGCTGGATGACTTACTTAAAGACAAAGGAATGGCAGCCGGATCCTGCTCAGTGCGTTTGGTTCGTGATCTCTCGCAGACAGATCAGACGAATTACCAGGTAAATAAAAGTTTCTGGAATTCGGTGGCAGCGTCAAGGCATTCTGTTTCGCTGGAACAGATGAAGTTAAAAGAGCTACCTGCATTTGCACTTTCCGAATGGAAATCTTCCTCTTTGTTTCTTGCAAATAACGAACTCAGTGAGTTTGACATGCAGAATTGTGCACCTGTGAAACGCATCGATCTGCAAAACAACAGGTTAAGTTCGTTTGATTTTTCACAGGTACCGAAGGGCTTGAAACATTTGCTTTTGAAAGGCAATCCGGAAATCAATACATCAGATCTGCCATGGAAGGAATTAACAGGAACACTCCATGAATTATCCCTTGATAATTATCCTGAAACACTAAAGAGTCGTTCTTTGCCTGAGATCTACCTCGACGCCTTGCAAGGTGAAAGCTGGACGGAAGTTTCTTCAGATCAGGAGTTGTTACATCTCATTGACGCAGGAGAGAAGGTGAGTCATTTGCTCGTGCGTTTTAAAGTTGGTGCCGGGACGATTGATCCTTCTGGCTTATTTGAGAAATTAAACCTGATTGAACCGCTGCATCTATTTGTACTTTTTGAACCACTGGACGAAGAGATGAATTTGTTGTTGCAGGAACTTAAAATTCAGGGAGAGTTTGCAGAAAGTAAGTTGACGGCCATAGCAGAATTTTTGAAGCAAAAGAACTGGCGAATCAATCCCGACTATGCATGGCTGCGTTTAGGATATACTTTCTATCCCGAACAGTTGAAGTCAAGTTTGATCCGAAATTTTATCATCGATTTTTCCTGGTTGCCGAATCTTAAATTTTCAGGGAACTTTGAAATAAAGCCGGATAGTTATCATTTGCTGCATCCGGGAATACATCCTTTTCAGCTGCCTGCTACATCGGAGGTGTTTCACCGACCAACAGTTCTGATCAAGGTGCTGGCAGATCGCGTGGATGAGCTGGATCCGGGAAGTATGTTGATCCATTATCCCTTACCACGAACTGGAGACAAAGCATTGCTGAAAAATATTCATGTGCTGCTTCCGATGAACCAGGAACACGTGGCTGAATTTGTGTTGATTCAATCAGGCAAGGGCAAAAAGATGAGTGAAACCGGTAGAGTGACGTCATTCTTTCCGAGGTCATCGAGATTGAAAGAGATTCTCCGGAACTCATGGCTTTCAGAGAATAAGAATGCAGAACTCCGCATGTCGAAATCAATATCTTCCTTTCCATTATTGGGTTTGTCATTGCGCTACGATGTGTTTCGACTCAATTTGCCGTTTGAAAGTGTGTACAAATCGGGGAGACTGAACACGAACAAATCCTACCATAACCGCATGAAAGAGCAGGGATTGCACTTTGCGGACTGGACAAAACCGGAGCTTTCGGACCAGATACATTCAGATAAGCAGACGGTCATGAACAAAGAAAATCAGCTCTCTGAGTTGAAGATCTATCCAGTCTACAAATCCGCCCATAAGAATTACATAATGGATTGGAATAAAAAAGAGGAGCCTTTCAAACCCTATCTTGTGCGGAATGGGATTTTTATTCATCCGTCAATTCTTTATAAAACAGAGAAGAGGGAGATTATTCATTTAATACGTAAAGGGGAATATAATCCGAAGAATTTACCACTGAAATACCGCAAAGACAGAGATTTAATGATGGAGTTAATTGGATTTAATCCATATGCAATGGTCTTTGTGCACAAAGGTTTAAAAGAAGATATTTCCTTTATACTTTATGCCATGAAAATCAGTTTGCGCACATTGGTCTTTCTGTCGCGTGATTTATATAAAAATAGAAATCGAACCAATGCCGTATTACCCATCGTGCTCGAAGAGTTAATGAGGCGACTCGAACCTCATGAATTTAATTTTATAGTTAATAAACTGGGAACCAAGATCAACGTTACCTCGGATGAGATCAGGCAATTCTTTTTCGAACAGTTGAACTACTTCTCCGATGATCAGATGACCTCCTTCGAAAAGGAGATTTCAAATCAGTTTTTTACCAATCGCGCAGGGTTAATCACACCCATTAGAACGTATTTTATACGGGAAGCTGAGAAGCGCGGCTTTTTTTCAAAAAACGGGTATTTCAATTCACTTGAGCACGCCCTGAAGAACAAAGCTCAGGTTGTTTTTCTGGACCTTTCTTTTGGTAAAAAACTGTTGGATTTGAGTGTGCTGTCGCAGTTTCCAAATTTAAAAATATTAAAGATTTCTTTGCGCGGGATCAATGATACGCTACCTGTACTTCCTAAATTGGAAGAATTGTACATAGATGGTTCTCAAACCTTTTGGACTTACCATAATGCAGAGGATCTGGTAAAATTAATGCCAGGGCTTAAGAAACTTTACAGCCGGGATAACAATATAGATTTGGAAAGTCAGCTGGAAGCTATTTTAGCTACTCACCCAGTGGTTGAGTATATCAATGTCAGACCATATTATCCTTATCAGAAAGAAATAATTGAGAAGGTGCTGGAGAACCACCGTTCAAAGGGACGCGTAATAGAGATCCCGTTGAATGAATTTAATGAATCAGATGACCTGCCATTTTAAAAAAATGTAATGGAAGAATTTTCAAAAGAAAAGCTCATTGGCCTATTGAAAGACCAACAGAACATGGATCAGAATTGCCTCTTTATTCAGATTTTTCCTCCAGAAGTGATCGATGAGGTCTGGGATCAGCTTGATCCTTTTTCTGATCAGTTTATACAGAATCCGGATACACAGATCTATGAGTTCTATTTGCTATTTCTGATTGCTTTTGGTGCTGAAGGCAGTCTGGCGTCTGAAGTTCGGAATGGCAGATTTCACCGACCGCTTACCTGTTGGCCCGAACCTGGCACCTTGCATGTGACGGTTCAGTTTCATGGAATGCCAGCTGGAGTGGTGAGTCAATTGGTGGAGGCCTTGTCTATTGAACGTTTGGTCATTGAATCGGAATATCCATTGCAGACTGTGTTTGAAATGGATTTTATGATGATTCGAAACAGGATTACCTCCGTGACTTTTTTTGATATGGAGTCGCAGTACCAGCTGACCAATACATTATACGCTTCAGAATACCTTACTGAACTCAGTTTTGTTAGGGTGGAGGGTGCCATACTTCCTGTTTCGTTTGATAAAATGCCAGGACTTAAAAACCTGAGTTTTATTCAAAGTAAGGTTGTCAAATTGCCCGTATTTTCTGTAAATAATAGAAGTCTGGAGCGATTACGAGTGAGTCAGTCGCTCAATATGGGTGAAACAGATGTTTCCGGACTTCCGATTTCCCTAAAGGAACTTGATCTTTCAATGAACAAACTTACCGAGATAAAGGGGATGACGGCATTGATCAACCTGAAGAAACTCAATCTTTCCAATACACTGATCAAACAACTGGATTTTTCTACTCTACCGCAGGGTATGATGTATCTCAACTTGCGTTCGTGTAAAGTGCAGTCCCTGATTGGTGCCGAAAAAACAAATCTTTCCGAACTGCAAATTCTGGATCTGGGAATAAATCTGCTCAATGAACTTCCCTCAGAGATTGGAAGGTTAATTGCATTGAAAGAACTGATGGTCTCCGATAATCAATTGGAGTATATACCTGATGAATTGACCTCATTGGTTCAGCTTGAACGACTCGACTTGCGAAATAATTATATTCGTATTCTTCCGCCTCAGTTTAAAAAACTTCAAAAGTTGTGCTATCTGGATCTGGAGGATAACGGGTTGATAGAGATTTTTGACCTGTTGGATTCCAGTGAATGGAAAAATGTTCGAATTCGGCTGAGTGGGAATAGTTTGCAAAGTGAAAAGAAAAAATTGGTCACATTGAATAACGTATTTTTAGATCTATGAGTAATGAGAATGGGTGCTACGGTGCCAGAATAAATGGTCGTGAATTGTTCGATCTTCTGGGTAAAGTTCTGGAAGCAAATCTGGTTTTTGAAGGAGAAACGGGTCGCAGGCCCACGCCCATATGCATTTGGGGAACACACGGCCTGGGAAAAACAGAAATTGCGATGGAAGTGGCCCGCAGCAGACACTGGAAACTAGCTTACTGTGCACCTGCGCAGTTCGAAGAAATGGGAGACTTACACGGATTGCCATTTAAGATAGATCCAGATCCAACTGTGTTCGGAGATGAAAGAACGGTTTATTTGCCGCCGGAATGGGTGCCAACAGACGAGGGCCCGGGTATTCTCTTGCTTGACGATATCAACCGTGCAGATGATCGAATACTCAGGGGTACTATGCAGCTTTTGCAGAACTTTGAGATGTTTTCCTGGTCATTACCTGCGAACTGGCAGATCGTGGTTACAGCCAATCCAGATTCGGGAGATTATTCAGTAACACCAATGGATGAAGCGATGCTCACGCGTATGATTCATGTGACACTGAATTTTGATGAAAAGGCCTGGGCTGAATGGGCATTGGGTGCCGGCATCGATGAGCGAGGTATCAATTTCGTACTGACCTATCCCGAGATGGTGACCATGAAACGCACTACACCCCGGACGTTGGTGCAGTTTTTTTCACAGATCAAGAATATTCCCGATCTGATCCAGGAGAGGCAAATGGTGGAGATTCTTTCAAAAGGCTGTCTGGATGCTGAAACGGCAGATGCCTTTATGAATTTCGTGGAGCAAAGCCTCCATCAGATCCCTTCACCGGAGGACTTTCTTCAACTGGAAGATAAGCAAAAAATAAATGAGCAGCTCACTCGGTTAACACAATCGGAGAAAGGAGTGAGGTTGGACTTGCTAAATACGCTGATGAGTAGACTGATTATTAAACTTTCAACGGAATATCAACCGCCTGTGAAGGCAGATGAATTATTGATCCACATGCTCAAATCCCAACTGATTCCCGTTGATCTGAGGTATACATTTCACAAGGATCTGATGAAAGTACGGATGCAGAAAAAACCTTCCATGGAAATACTTACCAAGGTCATCTCTGATGCGGAAGTGCTTTCTCAATTCGTAAAAATGCAATAATCAGAGGTGACGGATTCCGAACAGATACTTACCAGGTCTATCTATCAGTTGCTGCGTAGAGAGTCTTTCTATGCTCATATTCTGGCCCATGTAACACGTGTTATAACGACTGATGTCCCGACCATGGCCGTTTCCTTTCGGGAGGATGTTTTTTATCTTTATGTAAATCCTGAATTCTTAACAGATAAATTGACGAATGATCAACGAATAGCCGTGCTCAAACATGAGGTGTTACATCTTGTATTCAAACATCTGTTCAGAGGCAACGGCAAACAGCGTTTTCTGGAGAATATTGCTGCAGACCTGGTCGTTAATCAGTACGTAGAACCTTGGCCACTGCCAGAGGGAGCTATACTTCTCAATAGTTTCCCTGATCTAAAACTCAAGCCATGGGAGTCGATGGAGTATTATTACAACGAGATCAGAAAACTTCAGGAGCCTAATGCATCCAATTTGTATCCTGTCAGTTGTGAGATGCTCGAACGCCTGCAGGAAGACCAGGGAAATATCGGTAGTCATGAACTTTGGGGTAAAAGTGAACAAGGGCCGGCCTCACGTGTATTGGGAAGGATCATGTCTGAAGCAAGAACAAAAGCCACCGGTTACGGCTCATTGCCGGCTGAGATAAGACGTTCTGTGGAAATGATGTTACAGCCTGCAAAAATATCATGGAAACAGGTGCTTAAGGTCTTCAATGCTTCTTGTGGAAGAACGGTACTTCGAACCACCAGAAGGAAGGAAAGCCGAAGGTTTGAAGGTAATCCAGGGAGGAGGATCAAGCGTTTGCGTAAAGTAATTGTAGCCATTGATACGTCTGGATCTATTGATGAGAAATTACTTGCTGAATTCTGGAACGAGATCCTGGGGATTTACAAAAGCGGAACGGCACTTACTATTCTGGAATGCGATGCGCGAATCCAAAATGAATACGAATTAAGAAAACCGATGCAAGTACCTTCATTCAAGGGGGGAGGGGGAACGAGTTTTGATCCGGTTATAAAATGGGTAAATAAAACTCCTGGTTACAATGGCTTGATATACTTTACGGATGGGTATGCACCTGCGCCGGTGCGATGCCGTGTTCCGGTACTTTGGTGTATTTACGGCGGTATGAAAGATACTTCGCATTTAAAAGGAAAGGTGATACATCTGGGTGATCAACATGAGGATGAACTTCCTTTTTAACTATATTTGCTTTGGCCGTGTGTAAACGTTTTTAGCATTCCGGCCGGCGAGTCGCCGGTCTCGAGTAGCATTGCTGATTTCCATGTGAAGCCATTTGCATGGCATGCTTTAGCAATGAATTAGAATTGAAGAAGGCAATAAGCTTTCAATTGCTTTCTATAGTAAACACAGCGCGGCAGGACATGCTCCCCATGGGGAGCATGTCTATTTTCAGGGTTATCATTTCTCAGCAAGGAATTGGACAAACCTTTCAACTTCAGCTTTAAAGGTGTTTTCATCAATCCGGTGTTCCAGTTTTCTGTGACATGAAAAGATTACACGGTCATTTTGATTGTCTGAAAATAATTCTTCCCAGGTTCCGTTAGGCGAAACAATTTCATCAGCTTTTCCAAGTACAGCATAAACAAGCGAAAGGTGATTACCATAGTGATTGCAAGGCGTAAATTGAATTTCTGTGCTTCGTTCCTTAAGTGCAGGATTGAATAAAAGCGAAGGGACATTTAGTTGCCTAGAAAGATGATAAGCAACATAACCGCCCATGCTGTTGCCGATAATGGCATCAAATGTATTCTCAGGCAGTAGCTCTTCAATTAATTGGTCAATATTGTCGAATTCATAATTTAACTGAGGAGCATAAACATCAAAAAATACTTCCAGTATCCTTCTTTTTTCCTCGCTTAAGGTACCATTAAGTCCATGAAAATAAAGTATTCTTTGCATATGTAATTTAGAGTTGTTTTATAGATTGATCTGACATTTGTCCTCGTAGCAACTGAGTATCATTTCTTCTACCGGTACGTCATTCAAGTCAGATTTTATTAGATTACGTTTTACTACGGATGATTCTTTGATCAACCTCCCTTCACAAAATCTTCTGATTTCCTGAACAGACTGAAGTGTTAAACCGGGGACGGAAGTTAGTTCACCATTGGCATTTTTGGCTGCCATGGTAAAATAGCACGAATTCGTATGTTTCACTATGCCTGTTTCAGGTTTGAGGGTTTCTACGCGAATACCGACGAGCATCGTTGTGTTTCCCACGTAGTTAACCATTGCTTTCAATGTAACAAGTTCACCAACTTCTACAGGATTCAGGAATTCTACTCCTTCAACTGCCACAGTGACACAGTATTTGCCACTGTGCTTAGCAGCTGAAGCATAGGCCACCTTGTCCATCAAGGAAAGGAGTACGCCGCCGTGAACTTTTCCTGAAAAGTTCGCATAGGAAGGGATCATAAGCTCAGTGATAGCAACTTCGGAATCTTTTGGAGATTTAAAAATTTCGTTCATTCAAATTGAAAATGGTTAACAGATGTTAAATTTATCATATATTTATGAAAATCTATGGAACTGATCGCTATAGCTGTGTTAACTGTACTTTTGGCATTTTATGCCACAGATGCAGGTCTTATGCTCGCCGGTCAGACGGGTAAAGGAGGAGGTGGGCATGAGACTACAGCGGACGATGGTGATGGTCAAATTCCTCATGTTGATCCTGCTATTAATAACAATTACACCCTAATGGAGCACCTTGCCCAGCATATGAAGGTGTTCGAGAAGAATTATAGAACCACCCCTGATAATTATATTGCGCACAATTATTTTGTTGAAGCAAAACAAAAACCGAATTCTCAGGAAGTGGAGGTGAATTTTACCTATCCACTCCCTTTTGGTAAAAAGATGGCGACTTTCACAGCAGCCTTTGAACCAGTTTCTACATCTGGTGTTTTAGACAAATTTGGTTTCGCATCCAATGGTACAGTTATTAAAGGATTTCTCGGGGGTGATTGGGATTATCCTTATATTCTTGAAGTTACTTGGAGCAGTTGTATAAGGGTTGCAGAACATGTCAGAGAAATTCTTAAAAGTGAATCAAAGTATGATTACCATACCACTGTAGAAACGGTGCGGCATTTCATGAATCATATTCCTTATGCGGTTCCTAAATTTGATTCTTCAGTATCCAAATTCCATGAACTGGCTCTAGCTCCTGAAGTTTTGGTGCTTAGTTATGGTGACTGTGACAGTAAATCGGTTTTTATGGCTGGAGTACTGGCAGAGTTGATAGGTAAAGAAAATGTGGTGCTCATCGGTTGTGATTGCGTTGATCCTTCTAGCCCCGGAAAACCTCAGCCACACATGATGGTTGGGATAGCGGGGCTTAATTACAAGCGCTCAATAAGTGTTCAACATTCAGGGAAAACTTATCATTTGGTGGAGAGCACTTCCCCCCATCCTGCCGATACACGATTTGATGCGGAAAATATAAAAGTATATCCATTGACATGATAGAAATTTTTCAATGGTTCGGTAGTTTGGGATTGGTAGAAGGAATATTCCTTTTTACCGGTATCTGTGTTGCTTTGGCATTAGTTCCTTATTACAGACTATTATTAAAGCTTTTTCGTTTTTGGTGGAAGAAAGAAAAAGGAGAAATTGTCGCCTTTGAATACGATGTGTCTGTAGATCATAAACTGACTGATGCTAATGGCTATTCTTTTTATCTACTCCCAGAGCAACAAGGATTTTTGCTTAACGGAGGAAAATTGTTGCTCACCTGGAATGTGCGTGGTGCATATCGTGTAGATATTGATGGTGTAGGCAAGGATCTTAAGGGAAATGGGGCATGGATTATTGTTGACAGAAGGAAAACAAACTTCAAATTGACCATTCATACCTTAAAGGGTAAGAAGTCTCAAATGCTTCAATTACCTGCTGGTAAGATAATCGATGTAAAAACCACTGCCTATAGTGATCAGAGTGATTGGAACTACCTACCTTCTTTCCGTAATCTTCAAACGCATTCGTTTAACAAAGGTGTATATAATGGGTTTGCTTTTACAGGTAATTACCCCAATGCGAAAGTCCCATACCCTGAGACGAAATCGCTTTATCCTGAATTGGGTCGAATAGAATTCGATTCACCGTTTGGAGGTGTGGTAAGAAATCCATTATTACTAACTTTTTTGGATACTCAGGATATAGTTAAATTATATCCATATAACCGAACAGTTTTCGAGCAAAATGGAACACATGTTTTTTTCGATACGAGAAAAAAAGTAAAAGAGTTTTTAAAGGCAGAGGCCACCAAGTTATAAGTGTTAACTAATAAATAAACAAGTTATGAGTCAAGATCCAGCGAATTCAGGCAGTGGAGGAAATACCGGTCACAACGGAATGAACGATCACGTAGATTATCAATTATTTAAGGGTAAAGAGCCATCATGGATCGCAAGGTTTTTGTATAAATGTGCAGGTGCTGATGAGATAATCATTCGAAGGGCTAGTTATTATGATCACATGAAGTATCTGGGAATCGGTGGTGTCATACTAGC
Organism: uncultured Flavobacteriia bacterium; assembly: GCA_903928365.1. GTDB lineage: Bacteria > Bacteroidota > Bacteroidia > Flavobacteriales_D > Crocinitomicaceae > M0103. The sequence goes on along the minus strand of CAIYQV010000186.1, from coordinate 10,204 downwards.
AACCGCATTTCTGGCGCTACTGTCTATGGGATTTGCCATGCATATTATCTTTGATGGTAAATGGTATGTAACAATTCCAATTGCAATCATATGGTCTCTTATCATATTTAATCTAGATCGTTTTATTGTCTCCGCTGCAGGTAAAGGAGATGGAAAGGATTCTATTTCAGGTAAAGAATTTATGGCAGCATTGCCAAGGTTGGTAATGGCCTTTTTTATAGGTATTACCATTTCTGCACCACTGGAAACCTATATCTTTCAAAAAGAAATAAATAGGGAATGGGATGAAGCAAGAACTCAATTAGCGCTCAAAAAACGCTATGACTTAAACAAGGAATTCGACAATGATGGAACTTACGTTTCCTCTCGTGCCAAAATTGTTTCAGACTCCATACTTATGGTAACCTATCAGCATAGACTCGACAGTGTAACCAATGTACTATTGGGTACAGGATGTACGAGAAATCCATGTCCTAGACACCAGCATTACCTCAATTACAAAGCCGATTACGAGTCGAGGTATAAAGCTGCTTCACTAAGCTATCAAAATGACACTTCTGCAATGGCAAGCTATTACCAAACTCGAAAGAATAAATTAACTAGTGCGGCAGATAGTATTAAAAGACTCACGCCGGGATTCCTTGATCAGCTGATGATGTTACATCGCTTATCTTCGGAGGGCAAAACAATTCCCGAATATGATTCAAAGGGACAAAAAGTCATGGAAAATGGGCAGGAGAAAAAAATTGAAATTTACGGTAAAGCCAAGGGCGAAATATGGGCAGTTAGACTTTTATTCATTCTAATCGAAATTACTCCTGTAATCATTAAAATGTTCCTCGTTAAAAGCGCTTATGACTACATGCAGGAGAATATTACGCAGATTCTTGTCGCCAAGCAGGGAGTCTATTATAAAGAAATCCTAGATAAAGATGGCAAAACCATGTTTGTTCAGGTTAATTATAATCCTGAGCGTATTATCGCTGTGGTTGAGCATCAGAACCAGATGGAAGAACGGAACGCGAAGCATGCTGTCACGGTATTTGCAGATAAGGAAAAAGCAGAAATCGATAAAGATCCAGATAAGTTTATAAAGAAAGGACCAAAGTAAGTTGAGATAATCATTCTTGTTTCAAATGGCTGAGGAATTTGTTTTTCTGGGTAACCTGGAAGGGTATTATTATACGGGTCAGGAGCATACACAAATGCCCTTGGATGAGGGAAGTATGCGAGCAGAACCTGAAAAATATGCAATTCATCTATACAATGCCACGATTACGGAAACCCAATTGTTGCCTTATTTTAATCCTCAGGAACACCAGAATTACAAGAGTTTTTGTCTGATGGGTGTTCCGGATGTTAAAGTCAAAGCATCCGATAAAACACCGTTTAAGGCTGATCAGGTATTTACATTCGGGTCACTTATTCTCATTAATCCTGAAATTGTAAACCATTGGTATTCAAATACAGACTTTCGGACCTTCTCAGGGGATAATGTGCCCCCCGAGAACCGTACCTATGTTCATGTGAAATCAAGTGTTATAGGTGTGACCTCCAAATCGGTTGTTGTAAATGATGACGACAAACTTACTCCTGATCCTAATGCACCTTCTCCTGATGGTCCGGGATGTTTCAACAGGGCTTCCGGTTGCATGGGGCAGGCCAGAGGATGCATGGCAAGTTTGTGGAAATGGTTGCTTTGGTTGCTCTTATTATTGTTGCTATGGTGGTTGTTCAGGAAATGTGATGATACTGAAGGGCGTCAGCGCATGTGTAACGATGCCGAGAAATTGAAAAGAGAAGAACAATCCCGTCGTAAAGAGCTGGATTCATTAAAGAATATGCTGGATAAGGCTATGCGTGATGAATTGAAGAATATTTCAACTGTTTATTTCTTTGAAAACGGAACTGCTACAACGATCACATCCCAAGGCTCTTCTGATGCCTTGGTGTCGTTCATGAAAAAGTACCCAAAAACAGGAATGCAATTGTGCGGATACATGAACAGTCCGCCTAAAGAACAAAACGGAACCGATAAAAAACGTGCCCAGCGTGTATATGCGGATTTAATTGAAGGAGGTATTCCACGCGAACGACTACGTGTCATATGGGTGGGTGATTCTCTTCAGTTGGTGAGCCCGGCGCGACAAAAAGATGCCGAAGGGAACTATTTTAACCGAAACATGCGTGTGGAGGCAACCTTGTTTAAATTGAAGAATGGAGAATAAGGTTAAATATAAAATAGAGGCTGATTTTGAAGGATGGATGTGGACCTCTCAGGAGGATGTTATTCCTTCTAAGAAGAAGGTAATGGCGAATGCTGAACATTCAATGAATGTTTACAGGGGACATGTCACCAACATAAAAATGCTTGATCCTACTGATACCAGCATGCCAAAATCAGAGGTGATGCTTCATATGGTACATAATATTCAGATCGAACCTAAAAATATCGATGTGGATCCTGATTCAGAATGGCCATTACCCAACCCCCGCATCTTTGATTTTTATCAGTTTCATCTGGATAATGTAAGAATAGATGAAGTTAATTTTCAGAAGGGGATTTACTCACCAAAGGACAGGGATAAAACCTATGCCAGAATCAGGGGCCGTTTGATTGGGACAATCCTTGAAAGACGCATCGATCCTCCTGTGCCAAATCCCCCGACACCACCTGAGGAAGAATGTGTTTCATGCAGTCAACAAGTAAAATCAGGTGGATATGGTGTGGATGAGCAAGTCATTCGCTTAGGCAAGGAATCAGGTAAAACATACATTGAGTTTAAGCCGAAGGAGCGCGTTGACATGCTGGAGATCTTTTACATGGGTACGCGTGTATGGTCAACGCATCAAATTCAACCTAATGAAAATGGATTTGTAGGAGGTGATTTGGATATTACAAAAGGGATTTCAGATGCCCAGAAAACCAAATGGGGTGTGTTTGATTATATCCACAAGGGAGATGATCACGTCACAGTTCGGGTAACCGGGAAGGAACCAGATACAATTTGGGATTATACGCTTTACTGTCCCAATGTGGTTCCGCCGAATGCAGAAGTACAGGATTCTTCAGATCAAAGCGTAAGAGATACCATTGATAAGCTTAATAATAAAGGTTGTTGGAAGTACCTGTGGTACTTACTTCTTTTGTTACTGTTACTCTATATACTGAAACAGTGTACATCCCTTGGCAGACATGCCCAATGCTGGTATGAAAAATCGAAATACGAAAGACAACTTAAAGAGTTTGACCAAGAGTATGCCCAAACCGAACAGGAAATTAAGGATACGGAAGTAAATGTGCAGCCATGCGCCAGTAAAAAAGCTAAGGGTACAAATGAAACAGATGTGCAGTATTTTGACCTTGGAGATAAACCCGGTGTGGTAAATGTAGCCTATGATATGTTCGAAGCGGAAGACATGATCGAAATATATTACGATGGAGAAATGGTCGGCAGTTCCGGAGGACTTGTTTCCGGTAAGGGGTTGATTCCATGGAATTATAAAGCAGAGAAAGGCAGACCAACACGTTTTATGGTGAAGATGATTCCCGGTCCCGTAACATCAACCGAATGGAAATATGACTTAATGTGTCCTTAAGCGATTTATTATGAAGCTGTATAAACTTTTAGGAGTGTGGGAAGGGCTATTGAATGTATGTCCTCCTGAAGTCAAGGAAAGACAATTGAAAATATACAACTGGTTAGTTGTAATGGTAATTGTAATAGCCGGGTTTACGGGCTTGGCTTGCTATACTTACGGAACAATTATTTTTCAGTCAGTGGCAGCAGGGATTGGCAGTGCATTGTTTTTTGGATTGGTGAGTTATAACCTATTCACACTCGTACTGATTGTATCGCTCACTCCCATGCACAAATTAATTTACCGCATCTGGATTGATAAGCGAGACAAAAAGCATGCGTTCAGAGACTTGAACGATGAATTCATCGCAGGTCTTCAGTCTGAAGCAGAGATTCATGGCTATCTCTACAATATTGTTCAGTCTTTCAGACAAGAATCAGCGTTGTATCAGCCAAAACAATCATCTTTTTTAGGGCAGTTCAGTAAGAATTTATTTCTCGTTACCGTTATGGTTCTTTTGGCCTTGATCGTTGCAAATGGGGTGGAGTTATTTCTTTTTCGTTCACAGTTGAATGAGACATTAGGTGAATTACTGCAGTCTAAGTTTTTCCAGTTGGATCCATGGATCAAAAAACACATACTGACACCTGAAAAAGGGAAATCATTTGTATTGATAAATTCAAATTCTTTGTTGTTGGATTTAGAACTTCTGACAAGAGGCTTGGGTGGATGGAAAATAGCGATGGATATTCTCATGCTTTTCATATTTATTTTTCCCTTTGTTTTGATGCATAGAAGTGCTGAATTTCTCAAGGGTGATTACATACGGGAACTAACATTATCAGAGCTGTTTTTGACAAACGAGTATTACATTTTGAGCAGACAGAAAACCTTTGAGCTGGAGGAACATTTCAAACCAAAAGATGATTTTGAAGAAAAACTCTATGAACGTCTTTATGGATTTCCTAAACCTGATCCGGATAGAATTGTCATTTAATCTATGAACGAACAAAAATATTTCAATAGAGGGAAATGGATCTTCATGATCCTGGTGGCAGCAGTACTTTTACTGATGTTTCCCTTTTTGACGGGTCGTTTGTTCAGCGATCACGTAATTGAAGATTGGGAAAAAGAACTCAAATATGCAGAACAAGAGGAGGAATGGCAGCGGGAAGATTCAGCAGACACATCGAGTAGTGAGGGGATGAAGAAAATGGTGTGGAAATGGAAAGATTTTGAGAATAAAATGCACAAGATTACTTTTGAAGTAAATGCAGAAAAGTTATCTGAATTGCCCACTTACAGAGAACAACAGGGGAATGATCTCGCAACGGTTTACAGAAACCTGCATGGTAAAAGTCTCCCTATTATGAAACCGATGATTGAGGCTTTTAAGTCAGAGATCAAAGAACAAAAATATGCTCCTAGGGAGGCTTACATGAAAGCAATGGAACTTGTTGTTACTGCCGTTCAATATATCCCATACACCCTTGTTCTCGATGATTCTGAGACCTGCCCTTGCAGAATGGGATTTGGTACGTTTACCGGAGAATGCAAGGTTAGAGAAGACGGGCGAGGTTGTTGCAGCGGCGTTATGCCACTAGGAGTATATGCTCCTGCAGAATTTATGGATCATAAACTTGGAGATTGTGATACAAGATCTCTTTTTGCATATTTAATATTGAACGAACTTGGTTATGATGTTGCAGTCATGGTGAGTTTACAGGAGGGGCACAGTGTTTTGGGTGTTCATATGAAGAACCGAACATTTCCGAATTATGGACAGGATAAACGACACAAAAAATATTACCTATGGGAATTGACGGCTAAGGGATGCAGACTCGGTTATGATGTTGAAGGCGACGACTGGCTTTCATACCTCAATTAGTTTAATGTTTAATTAAAAATAGAGAAAGATGATAACAACCATTTTTAATCTTGTTTTGATAATGATCTTAGGGATCGTTTATATCTTCAGTTATGCGAATGTGATTAGTAATTATTTGGAAAAGACAATTGCAAACACCAAAAATCCGGCAATGTTGATTTTGTATTTTTCTGCGGTTCTATCCGCAGGGGTCAATCTGTTTCATGTATCGGAGACGGCTTCCAATGCGTTTGTTTTTTTCATGGAGAAAAGCGACTATATGAAAGCCACTCTTTATTCATTTGGTTTTGTTGCCGGGATGTGGGTTTTCTCTTTCTTATTCTTTTTGGTTAGTTTCTTTCTTGTTGGAGTTATGACACCGAAAGATGAAAAGTATGAATTGGGTAGAGGAAGTTATGAAATGGCAGGATTACACAGTGTTATTTTGATAGTGCTTTCTTTTGTGATTGCTCCAGCGCTGATTTCACTGGCATCACAGTTTATCCCGTACCCGGAATTGCCTTTCTGAAGATTTTAGTTTATGAGGGGGCTTTCTATAAATCTTTTTCTGGCAGCCTTAATTTTTCTGAGGATCGGCTTTGCAAATGAACAACCGTTCAATCAGGATACGTTAGATATTTCATTAGTGAATCCTGGATTGGCATTTCAGATTGGAAGACATGTCGACGAGCAAATAATTGATGCTGTGTCCGCATCAGAGCTAAATAACTGGCAATCGGAGTTTCAATTACTCTTTGATTCTAAACGCCTGTCATGGAACTTCTCAAATTCAAATTTATCGATTCAGCTTGATTCAGCTTGGTTGCGCGCACTTTTCGAAATAATCGTTGTAAGGGAAAATAGAATTTTTCGCTTCAAAAAAAATTGTGTTTACGCTCAGAGAAAATCTGAAATCGAGGTATTGAACAAAGGAAATTATGACTGCGGGTATAAGTGGCTTGCAGATCACGGAATGCCTGTTGGTCGTTATAAATTACAAAATGATATCAGGACTGTAAATGAGCGAAATATTTCAAAATTGAGTATAGTTGATTTTCGGTCTCCGGGAAGCTCAAATGCATTCTGTTCACTTCTTGCCCCCGGATGGGGTATGTACAGAGTTTCCTATGACAGAAGGAAGACAGCTTTGGCTGGTGGAATGGTTTTTTTACCTCTTATAGTTTCAGTTCTTTCCGAATGTGTTTCAAGAAGTGCATATCAAAAATACATGGGTGGCGGCTATGGAGAAGAATATATTGGCTATTACCATCATGCTAACTCCTGGCATCGTGTTTCCCTTGTCTCTGCAGGATTAACATGTGGGGCATATGTAACCCAGTTTAGTTGGACCTTGAAATTGGGAATAGAGAATAAAATAGAGCAACGCATTGTAAGAAGGATAGTCAATTCGAAAAAGTGGTACATTGAAAACGATTAGAAGTATATATTTTTTTGGATTATTGGTTTTACTTGGTTCTTGCGAAAAATACTTCACGTGGACCTTACCTGAAAAAATACCGAACCCGTCTATATTAGTGGGGGATACACTTTGTGGTGGTTTGGTTTTCTATATTTACCATCAGGGTGAGGAAGGATATGTTTCAGGCGAATTTCATGGTCTTGTCGCTGCACCACAGGATCAGGGTCAGGCCCCATGGGGTTGCCAAGGTGTTCTAATGAATACTTCATTAGAACTCGGAAGTGGAGAGTATAATACCCAATTGATTCATACAAACTGTAGTGATCCAAATACAGCTGCCAACATGTGCAGTAACTTGGTTTTAAACGGATATGATGATTGGTTTTTACCAAGTAGTGAGGAGTTGAGACAATTGTTTATTAACTTAAGAATGAATGATTTAGGTAATTTCAACCAAAATTATTACTGGTCTTCGTCAGAAGATAATTCCGACAAGGCTTGGTATCGATATTTTTATTTGCCTTATGAATCCATTGGAACCGGAAATAAAAATAATTTAGGTATTTATGTCAGAGCTATACGGAAATTCTAATTTTGATCAATTATTCCGGTAATCCTTAATTCGGTTCTTCTGTTTAACTGATGTTCCTGTTCGGTACAATTGATTCCGTCAGTACAATGGTTTAATAACTTAGCCTCACCGTAACCTCTCCAGGAAAGCCTAGCGGGATCAACGCCTTTGGAGATTAAAAAATTGACAACCTCGTGAGCCCGATTCTCAGATAATCGTTTGTTGTATTCGAAAGAACCTCTGCTGTCTGTGTGAGAGCCGATCTCTATCAATAATTGAGGGTTGTCTATTAGTAGGGTCGCAAGCTTGTTCAATTCTCTTTCAGCATCAGGTCTGATTGAATACTCATCAAAATCATAAAACACGCTGTCTAAAACGATAATTTCATCGACACTCACTTTTTCAGCAGCATATTCCGCATAGAATTCTGTTGATCCCTTTAGATGGTAGGTTGATAAAGTGTCTGTTAGGGTTAATGCCTCATCGCTGGAACAAATGAGTTTATATGATTTGTTCTTTTGAAGTGTTAATTCAAATTTGCCATCTAGTTTACTGACTGTTTGAAATGATTCATCATTTATCAGATCAACTATTGTTATTGAAGCACCTTGTATAACTTGTCCGGTTTTTTTCCAGAATGCTCTTCCCTTCAAGGTTAGAGACCAACTTTTATTGCCGTATCCGGTTGAGTTTTGGACTTCGCTTATGATAAGATCAGCACTTTTGTGCTTCAACCGATTTTCAATAAGGTCATCAGAATCTGGCAGTATTGAAGATTGACAATTCAGGCATATTGGTTTCTGCCAACGATTATTTAAAAGACTGCTGGTGAAAATATAGGGATAATCGTTTATGATTCGGATAAAATACAGCGTGCCATCAATATCTATATAAGGAAGAATCTCACAATATTCGGAATTGAGAACGTTGCCGGCATTCGCAGCGGTTGTCCATCCAGAAACTGATTTCAAGCAGAAATATAGGTCTGTTCCTCCTAAACCACCTGGTCGGTCCGAAACGAAATACAGCATTTGACCGTCCGAAGATAAGCTCGGGTGTAAATCATTGAAATCATCGTTATTTGACCATTTTATTAAGTTCCCAATGGAATCGCCTATGATAGTTGAGGTATAAAGTTTAAATCTATAAATACCTTGTTCAGTTGAGGTAGAAACGTATTGCGGATCAGTGAAGATTATTGTTTTGTCAGCAGTATATGCTATTGAACCTAAAAAAAAATTATTGAAAATGCAACTTTTTAATTTTGAAGGATTCCATTCAGACTTATAACCGTAGGATTTATAGAACCATGAAATCCATGATTCTGAAGTTGCGTTGAAGATCAGATCACGTTGCGAATAATTCCTTAGCAGAAAATAGGAGTAGTCCGCATAAAGATTGGAAGGGTGGTCCTTAAACATGTTGGAAAAAGACAATAGCATTAGTGCGTAGTAATCTGCAGGGTATTTATTACAATAGAGATAAAGTTCATTCGAAGCTCTGCTGAAATAACCTTTTTGTATCAATCTTTGTGCATAATTCAAACGCATTTTATCAGTGCTTATGCCCCTTTCAAAAAGGGTGTTGTAAAGACTGATTGCAGAATCTGGTTGTTCACACTTTTCGTAAGACTCTGCCAAACGAATTAGAATTTCGTTTGTAGATGAGCCTGTTCTTATAGCTTCGTAGTGAGCAATTGCCATGTCACAATTACCGAAGGACATGTAATAGTCACCTCTTTTTAAATGATAGCCTTTACAAGCAGAGAGACAAAGTGCAGCAATAACAAAATGAAGCCTAACTTTTTTTAAACGGAAGATAACCAACATAAATCTGGGCCGGGTTAAATGAGCTAATATAAGTTTTTATTATAAAATTGGCATGCGTTGAATTGCCTCAAAATCTTTCTGCGGAACAGATTGAAAAGTGGCAATTTATTTTTATTTTGGAGAGCTAACATGCAATTATTAGGTCAAATGTCAGAGGTTGAAGAATCAGATAAAGAGTTTATTACAACAAACCACCTTACTGGATACTACTGCCATCAAATGATGCTTCTATAATTTATTTCTAAATACGACGAATGATTGATACAGAATACCTCGGGTTAGGCACTTTTTATGATTTGGAAAGATTTTGCGAATTAGCAAATGCCTTACATTATAAGGGATCGACAAAATGGCGACTGCCAAAGTGGGAAGAATTGAAGAAGATGCACCCTTCCGGTTGGAATGGCGCCAAGGGCGAACTTTGGACGGACAATGCAACAGATGCCAGTGTTACAGCCAAACGGATGAACCTTGAAACAGGAGAGTTCATTGAATGCAATCAGAGGTTCCATTATGAGCAAAAAGGTTTACTGAGGTTAATGTGTGATGAGGTATTTTCTAATCACAATTTTGAAATTATCACAGTTTCGGGAATTCAATTTATGGTACTGCCTTTTTCAGAAATGGGTTATTCCACAGTTGATGAATTAAATGAGTTGTTATCGCTAATTGAATATAGAGGGTTTACGAATTATCGGAGACCAGGAATACTGGAAATGGAGGAGTTGCTGCCGGTGGGAAGAGATTTTAAGAGCATCCGGGAGGGATGGTACTGGACTTCGAGTGAAGGAGGTAAATACAATGCCTATAAAGTTAACTTCTACACAAGAGAAAAATATTCTTGTAAAAAGGCATCCGATTACTCGGAAAGCAAGGCATTCTCTCTTGCGATAGTAGAATAGAATCGCATTTAATTTTTCGGTAAATTGTTATCT
>CAIYQV010000185.1 GCA_903928365.1 uncultured Flavobacteriia bacterium | reverse complement strand
GAGGCAGCATGTGAAGGTGAAAAGAACGGTGCTTACATGGTGGGTCCGTGTGATGTGCGTGAGTGTGCCAACATGACCAAAGAAGAATGTGCTAAAATGTGCGACGAAAAAGGATGTACCCCTGAAGAAAAGGAAACATGCCTTGCGCATTGCAAGAAATAATTAATCTTCAATAAAGAAAGGGATGCTACGGTGTCCCTTTTTTTTGATCAAGGCTTGCGCTGAGCTTGCCGAAGTGAACAAGGAGTAAAGAACATCCTTCGACGGGCTAAGGAGCCGGAACAAGGAACAAAGAATAAGAAGCAAAGAATAGAAATCTTTACTTTCAACTCATTCCCCATGCTAAAAGAAATCATACTAAACGCCCTCAAAGAAGATATCGGACCCGGAGATCATTCGACGCTTTCATGTGTCCCTGAAAATGCTTTGGGGAAAGCTACACTGCTTATTAAAGAAGATGGAATGCTTGCCGGTGTAGAGTTGGCAAAGGAGATCTTTCATACGTTCGACCCTGAACTGGAGGTTGAAATTTTTAAGCAAGACGGTGCATCTGTAAAGAAAGGTGATGTAGTTTTTATTGTTTCCGGTAAATCGAGGTCAATTTTGTCTACGGAGCGTTTGGTACTCAACTTTATGCAGCGCATGAGCGGTATTGCATCACAGACTGCTCGTATCGTCAAACTCACAGAAGGAACAGGTGTGAAACTGCTGGATACACGCAAAACGACTCCGGGAATCCGCTACATGGAAAAATGGGCTGTTCGCATCGGGGGTGGACATAATCATCGCTTTGCCTTGTATGACATGATCATGTTAAAGGATAACCACATTGATTATGCAGGGGGGATTAAACCTGCCATCGAACGGGCAAATGAGTACCTCTTTAAAAATCAACTCGACCTCAAGATAGAGATCGAAGTGCGGGACAAGGCAGAATTGATGGAAGCCATTGAAACCGGTAACGTAGATCGAATCATGCTGGATAATTTTACTCCTGAAGAAATAAAAGAGGCACTTCCACTGATACCTAAACATTTTGAAACAGAAGCGTCAGGTGGTATTACAGAGGATACGATCCGAGCTTATGCAGAAACAGGAATACAGTATATATCAGTTGGAGCACTTACTCATAGTGTGAAAAGTCTGGACATGAGTCTGAAGGCGGTGTTTTAGATTTCAAGACTTTTAGACGAAAGACTTCAGGACTTCAAGACGAAAGAGCAAAGACACTTGATGTGGATAAAAGATCTCGACACAATTCCAAAAGAGTACAATTGGATATATTAGAAGTTCCTTAATTTCACGTCATCATGATCTTCAAGAAAATAGCAGGGTTTTGTTTTGGGGTGGCCTTCATAGCCGCAATAATCCTCTTTACAGGGATCGGCTCAACTGTAATATCTACCTCACTTGCCAGAATTATTTTCATGATTACAGGAGGAATTGGGATGGTATTAAATCTGGTTGCATTCAGATATGGAAAACATGATCCTGAATTTAATCTCCTTTACTGGCTCGGGAGTGTCGTCATCTTTATCGGTTTGATCCTCATGATGATGCATTGGCGAATAGCAATTTACATTGTGCTCATCGGTGCCTCCGTCACAGGATTCTCTTTCATTTATAGTCCTAAGATTTTCAATAAAGACGAAGAAGACGATCTTCTGGATCAATAGTGGGCCTTCGGCTGAACAATGAACAAAGAATAAAGATCAGAGCGAAGAAAATCAAAGTCTTTCATCCTTAAGTCTTTTTACCCTGAGCATCCTCGAAGGGTTGTCTTTGAGCGACCTGTGCTGAGCCTGTCGAAGCAAGCGGTCTTGAAGTTTTTTGTCTTTGAGCGGCTTGTGCTGAGCCTGTAGAAGCAAGCGATCTTAAAGTCTTTCGTCCTAGAGCGGCTTGTGCTGAGCCTGTCGAAGCAAGCGGTCTTGAAGTCTTTTGTCTTTGAGCGGCTTGTGCTGAGCCTG
>CAIYQV010000184.1 GCA_903928365.1 uncultured Flavobacteriia bacterium | reverse complement strand
TAAATGGAATCCATCCCTCCGTCCAAAAGATCCGGATTCAATGGTCAATGATCACTGAGCCTCTTCTTCAGAGTCCCAGCGGACCACACGCTGAACACCTTCTACTTCCTCAAACTTTCGCATGAGCTGCTCCAAATGCTCCGTATCGTAAACCAACACTTTCATGCGTCCTTCAAAGATGCCATCAAACGATTCAAAACTGATCGACTTCATATTGACATTGTGCTGTCTGGAAATGATTTCAGTCAATCGATTCACTAAGCCAAGGTTGTCAATGCCTGTGATTTGAATCGCTGCGATTCGCTCTACCAATTCCTGTGATTTCCAACGTGCTTTGATACAACGATAAGCCATCTTCGACATCAAATGTTCCGCATTCGGGCAATTATTCCTGTGAATCTTGATTCCCTCACTGATGGTTATAAATCCAAAAACCGGATCTCCCGGGATTGGGTTACAACATCTTGCGATCTGGTACTGGATGTTCTTAAAATCCTCCCCAATGATCAGCGTATCGGCCTTTTCAATCTTCGGAACAACGTCATCCTGATGCTTGTCCTTTTTAACTGTTGGTTTTTTCTCCAACTGCAGCATCCCTGCGACACAATCAATATCACGCAGTCTGGTCAGATCGATCTTCCCTTTTGCGATTCTGAAATAAAGTTCGGTAGCCGTTGGAACCTGATAATATTTCTCTAAAAACGAGATATTCTCAGAAACGAATCGAATGTTATGCTGTTTGAATTTTCTGCCCAGAATTTCTTTTCCATCCTGTGCAATCGCCTTACGTTCCTCGTTCAGGGAGTTGCGTATCTTCTGTTTCGCCCGTGCCGATTTAACAAAGCGCAGCCATTCTTCATTCGGTTTTTGTTTAGCAGACGTAATGATCTCGAGCTGATCCCCACTTTGCAATTGGTAGCTCAACGGAACCAAACGGTTGTTCACTTTTGCGCCAATACATTTATCTCCAATGGCCGTGTGTATGTCATATGCGAAATCCAGAATCGTTGATCCGTTCGGCAGCACACGCAATTCTCCTTTCGGAGTAAACACATAGATTTCATCGGCAAACAAGTTCAACTTGAACTCGTTCACAAAGTCCATGGCATTGGCATCCGGACTCTCCAGCAAATCGCGTATTTCAGCGATCCAACGATCAAATTTACTTTCCTCTGAGTTGGATTCTTTGTATTTGTAGTGCGCTGCAAGACCACGCTCCGCAATCTCATCCATACGTTTGGAACGGATCTGCACTTCCACCCATTTCCCCTGTGGAGACATGACAGTGGTATGCAATGATTCGTAGCCATTGGCACGAGGAGTTGAGATCCAGTCTCGTAAACGGTCGGGACTAGGTTGATAGAAATCGGTTACGATACTGTAAATACGCCAGCAATCAGGCTTTTCCAGTTCTACCGGAGTATCCACAATGATACGAATAGCAAAAAGGTCATACACCTCTTCAAAGGGAACGCCCTTCGTAGTTATTTTACGATAGATCGAAGAAACCGATTTTGTCCGCGCCTTGATATCAAAGACATATCCCTCATGAAGCAATGCTTCTCGAATTGGAGCCACGAAACGACGGATGAACCGATTACGCACATCTTTGGACGATTTCAAACTCGCCTCGATATTGGCATAAATATCAGGTTCACTATATAGCATGGCCAAATCTTCCAGCTCACTTTTTACAGAATATAAGCCCAGACGATGCGCCAATGGTGCGTAAAGAAACTTTGTTTCAGAAGCGATCTTCAACTGTTTGTCGGGACGCATGCTTCCCAGCGTACGCATATTATGTAAGCGATCTGCCAGTTTCACTAATACCACTCGGATATCATCCGAAATGGTCAGGATCATTTTACGGAAATTCTCCGCCTGAATAGAAGCATTTTCATCGAATACCTCCGGAATCTTTGTCAGCCCATCAATGATCAATCGTACCTTGGCACCAAAAAGGTCTTCAATATCCTGAAGTGTAATATGTGTATCCTCCACCGTGTCATGCAACAACGCACACACCACGGCAGTGGCTCCCAATCCCATTTCTTCGGCACAAATTCGGGCTACAGCAATCGGATGGTAGATGTAGGGTTCCCCTGATTTACGACGCATGTCTTTGTGCGCTTCAACGGCTACGTCAAATGCTTTTCTGATCATGCGCGTGTCTTCCTTGGAACGCTCCGTTACGGCGCGTAATAATCCTTTGAATGCATTCAGGATCTCTTTACGCTCTTGCTCGAGATCAATGTGCGGATATTTGGAAGACAACTCAGACATATTACCTTATTTTTTAGCCGGAAGAATTTTGGAACTCACTTCTCCAAAACCAATGCGTACACCATTCTTTTCACAATAGCCACGCATGATCACCGAATCGTTATCCAAAATGAATTTTCGCTCAGAACCGTCCTTCATTTTCAATGGTTTCGTGCCTTTCCAAGCTAGTTCCAGCATCGAACCATACGAATCTTCTGTTGGACCGGAGATCGTTCCTGAACCCATGAGGTCACCACAACGCACATTACAACCATTTACGGTGTGATGCGCGAGTTGTTGCGCCATGTTCCAGTACATGTATTTGAAATTGGAACAGCTGATCGTCGTTTCTTCCGACCCTTCCGGCTCTATAGCCACTTCCAGATGGATATCGTAGGAACGTTCACCTTCAAATTTCAGGTAACTCAATACTTCTGGATCTTGATCCG
>CAIYQV010000183.1 GCA_903928365.1 uncultured Flavobacteriia bacterium | reverse complement strand
CGCTCAGCCTGACACCTTGCTTTATTTTACCTCTGGGTCATCCACTACCATTGCATGTTTTGGAGACACCACAGCCTCTGTTTCTATTAGTTTAGCAGGCGGTACTGTGCCTTATGCCTTTGCGTGGTCGAATGGTGATACGACGCAGAACATCAGTAACCTTGGCGCAGGAACGTATGACGTGACCGTTACAGATAGCAATGGTTGTCAGCTCGCGCAAAGTTTCACGATTACGGAGCCTCCATTATTGGAGCTTAGCGAAACACACACGGATATTTTATGTTTCGGTGATGCCACCGGCGACATTGATGTATCCACCACAGGAGGTACGCAACCGTATAGTTATTCCTGGTCGAATAGTTCTACCAGCGAAGATCTGACAGCCATCACGGCAGGTACCTATACTTTGACCAGCACCGATGGAAATGGGTGTACGGCTACCGTATCTGCCACCATTGCACAACCTTTAATGGGGCTCGCACTGTCATCTACTCCTACGGATGTGCTTTGTTTTGGAGGTAACGATGGTGCCATCAATCTTACGGTTTCCGGTGGAACAAGCGCTTACACTTTCTCCTGGAACAATTCCGAAACAACAGAGGACCTAGCAACTCTTGAAGCGGGAACGTACACAGTCACGATTACAGATGCCAATGGGTGTACCTTGTTGCAATCAATCACTGTAGATCAACCGAATGCCCCATTGACTTTAACCGGTGAAGGATCATCTATATGTCTGGGCGCAAGTAACGGGGAGGCAATCGTAGTTGCCAATGGTGGAACTCCTATTTATGACTATCAATGGGATACCGCTCCAGACGATACATTGGATGTGCTGACAAATTTACTTCCGGGAACCTATGCCGTTACGGTTACGGATCAAAATGGCTGCTCGGAAAGCATCAGTTTTACGGTAGATCAACCCGATGGGCTCGAAGGTTGCGTCGTGCTGGAAATGCCGAATGTATTTTCACCAAATGGCGACAACACCAATGAGTTGTGTACCCCTGTTAAAGTTTTGAATATCAAAACCTACAACGTACAGGTAATCGATCGTTGGGGACTTTTGATGTATCAAGGGGATGATTACACCACCGGTTGGGATGGCACCGTTCATGGCGATCCGGCATCAGAAGGCGTCTATTTCTACAAAGTGAATTACACCGACAATTACGACCAAAGTGGGGTATTGCAAGGATTCATTACGTTGATAAGGGGGAATTGATGGGGGCCTCCACCCATCCGAAACAAGCAAAATACCTCATCAACAAATCACTGCAGGAGCACACGGCGAGCTTCACGACAGCAGAAACTGCGCTTCGAAGGATATGCTATCCTTCGAAATCTTAGGAATCATGTAATTACGAACGTCATTAGCCGCAGGATGTCATATCCTGCGTAGCGGGAGTAGTACTGTAAGTAAATTATGATTTACAGATTTCGATTATAAAATGATTATTATGTGACGATTTTATAGTCATAATTAAGGTTTCCAAGGATATTTTTCACTAACTTAAAGTGTAAAATGAAAGAAATGGAATTAATT
>CAIYQV010000182.1 GCA_903928365.1 uncultured Flavobacteriia bacterium | reverse complement strand
GCTTATTTTCCCATTCAAGGGCAG
This sequence comes from uncultured Flavobacteriia bacterium, assembly GCA_903928365.1. Taxonomy (GTDB): domain Bacteria; phylum Bacteroidota; class Bacteroidia; order Flavobacteriales_D; family Crocinitomicaceae; genus M0103. The sequence goes on along the minus strand of CAIYQV010000182.1, from coordinate 2,481 downwards.
GAAATGAAATCGTTTCGGGCGTGGTAGCCTCTTTGGGCGAATGAATACGAAGAAACAGATTGGAAAGCCTTTTGTCCTTCTGGATGGCTTCCACTGCATCTTTCATACGTTGAGTGGTACGTACATCTGGGGTTACTTTAATGCCCACGCCGTCTTCTTCGATCCAGTCAGGAAAATCCGGAGCAAACAACCTGAATTCACCTTTCTTTCCATCGAAATAGAGCAACATGCCTTTCACGGACTCCTCTCCTGCACAGAACAATTCAATGGCACATCCATCACGAAACCCACTTGCATCGGATGGAAAAGGAGTGGAGAAGCTGATTTCAGGATAATCCAGGTAACCGAATGTTTTTCTTGAGATCCGAATGGGGTGGATGGCCAACCCCGAACTTTTAAGCAACTTGATCGATGCGCCACCTTCCAGGTGATATCGCTTTCGTTCTTCTTGTTCTTCTAGGTCGATGGATCGAAGTAGGATGTTCAGGTGTTTTTCCATTAATATCTATTACAGAACTCTTCTTTCAAATTACTTTGTGGAAACTAAAATTAACTCATCACTGAAAAAATAGATTCATTAATCAGTTCAGCTTCTTATTTATCCTTTTTTGCCGAAGCAGAAAAAAGGATCACCTCGAAGAAGCAGCGAAGCTAAAAACTGCTTTTCAACTTTCATAAGGCGTTTCCTTCGGATCAGTCAGTTTTTTCGCTGCGTGCTTTGGTTTTTTTTACTCCAGCTAACGCTGTCGTTAACCGCATCTTCGCTCAAAACTTCCTTAACGCTGTATGAAAGTTGGATTAGACGAAATATCGTTTCAAACTGTGTCTGATCGAGTGTTCTGAACAAAGTGAAGAACGTATCGAGATCAGGCACCACAAACAAAAAAGACCGGATTTCCCGGTCTTTTCGTATCGTTTCGATCGGAATTAAACCGATGCAATTTTATCTGACATGTATTCTCCTGCTTTCAGTTTTCCAACGATCTTAGAGAAACATTCAATCGTGTATTCCACATCTTCCAAGGTGTGAACCGCTGTCGGGATCAAACGCAAGATGATCATTCCTTTCGGAACTACCGGATATACCACCATCGAGCAGAAAATATTGTAATTCTCTCTCAAGTCGTAGATGAGGTTTGTGGATTCAGGAATAGATCCGTTCATGTATACCGGCGTAACACACGAATCTGTTGGTCCGATCTCAAAACCTGCTTTTTTCAAGCCGCTTTGAAGCGCATTCGTGATCTCCCACAATTTTTCTTTCAATTCAGGGTGATTGCGCATCAACTCCAAACGCTTCAATGCACCAACTACCAATGGCATTGGCATCGCTTTCGCGAAGATCTGTGAACGCATGTTGTAACGAAGGTATTCCACTACTTGCTCATCACTGGAAATGAATCCACCGATCAAACCAAATGATTTCGCGAAGGTTCCGAAGTACACATCCACACCGTCCTGACATCCTTGTTCTTCGCCCGTACCTGCACCTGTTTTACCAAGTGTTCCGATACCATGCGCATCATCCACAAACAAACGGAAATTGAATTTCTTTTTCAAGGCAACGATCTCTTTGAGTCTTCCTTGATCTCCACGCATACCAAAAACTCCTTCAGTGATCACCAGGATCGCTCCACCTTGCTCTTCAGCGAGTTTTGTAGCACGCTCCAATTGTTTTTCACAATCCTCTACATCATTGTGCTTGAATACGTAGCGTTTTCCCATGTGCAAACGCACACCGTCAAGGATACATGCGTGAGATTCTGCATCGTATACGATCACATCGCGACGATCCACCAAACAGTCGATGGCAGAAACCATGGCCTGATATCCGAAGTTACATAGGATCGTATCTTCTTTTTGAACGAAAGCCGACAATTCTGCTTCCAGTTGCTCATGGTAATTCGAGTTTCCACTCATCATACGTGCACCCATTGGTGCTGCAAGACCAAATTCAGCGGCTGCTTTTGCATCTGCTTCACGCACTTCAGGATGATCTGCCAATCCTAGGTAGTTATTCAAACTCCAGTTCAGGCGTTTTCTACCGCGGAAAACCATGTGCGGACCAATTGCGCCTTCCAGTTTAGGGAAGGTGAAATAGCCGTGTGATTCTTTTGCGTGTTGCCCGATCGGACCTCTGTTTGCTTTGATCTTTTCAAAAATGTCTTGAACCATGTTGTATTTTTTTCGGTTGACTAAAGCACGTTCATGCTCTAATGAATACTGCAAAATTAGGCTTTTTGACGCTACTTTGAGATGTCAGTTTGTGAAATTATCAACACGAGGTGTTCAAATTCACAGGTGTTTATCCAGTAAATAGATGAAGGCCGAGATGGACGCAGCGCCCAGTTCCAGTTCCCGTTTGTTCACATTCTCAAAAATATCGGCTTCGGAATGATGGAAATCAAAGTAGCGCTGCGAATCAGGCACAAAACCAAACAGTGGTATTCCCGGGAACGTTTCTTTCAATGGACCGATATC
>CAIYQV010000181.1 GCA_903928365.1 uncultured Flavobacteriia bacterium | reverse complement strand
TTCAATCCATCATGATTGGCGGTCCGTGTTCTCCACCCAATGATTTCACATTCACAGATGCCAATGGTGAGACTTTTTATCCTTACTTTGTATTGGATAATGCAGCACTGTATGAAATCAATCCAGAAGATTGTAATTTGGAGTTAATTATTCCAAATGTCATATCGCCTAATGCTGATGACGTTAATGATTTTTTTGAAATTGAAAATCTATCAGAAAACACGGAGCTTATCATTCTCAACAGATGGGGGAATGTCGTTTTTTCCTCTGATAATTACCAAAATAATTGGGAAGGAACTGACAATTCCGGTAACGAGCTGGCAGATGGGGTTTACACCTACAAAATTAAAACCCAAGCTAACTATGTATTTCATGGATTCATACATTTGGTCAGGTAAACGTTTACTTTTCCTTTAAATCAAATGACGTAACAATATGAAAAAACTACTTACAGTCTCGATATTAATTTCCCATTTCTCCATGTTCTTAGTTGCACAACCAACAATCCAATGGCAAAAAAATTTCGGCGGAACAGATTCTGATGAGGCAAAATCCATTCAACAAACGAGCGACGGTGGCTTTGTTGTTGTCGGTAACACCTACTCTCTTGATAATGATGTTGCTAGCAATCATGGTCTTTGTGATTCATGGATTGTGAAAATGAACGGTTCAGGAGTTCCTGAATGGAAAAAATCATTTGGGGGCACTGGCATTGATCTTTCGAATGCAATACAACAAACCGTAGATGGAGGTTATATTTTTACTGGATGGTCGAATTCAATTGATGGGGATGTAACAGGTAATTTCGGATTTGAGGATGTCTGGGTGGTAAAATTGGACAACATTGGTAATATTCAGTGGCAAAAATCATTTGGTGGAACTGGTAATGACCAATCTTATGATATTCAACAAACAACAGATGGTGGTTACATTATTGCCGGAATTTCAAGTTCCAATGATATTGATGTAAGCTCGAATAATGGATGCTTTGATTATTGGATTGTGAAATTAAATAATACAGGAATTATACAATGGCAAAAATCTTTTGGAGGATCAGGTTGTGAATATGTTTCTTCGATTCGACAAACAACTGATGGTGGATATATTGTTGGTGGATGGACAGGTTCAGTTGATGGCGATGTAACGGTAAATTATGGTGAATACGATTATTGGATTGTAAAACTGGATAACTCAGGAATTATACAATGGCAAAGATCCTTTGGTTCACTTCATGATGACCAGGCCTACTCTATCCAACAAACATCAGATAACGGTTACATCATAGCTGGAGTTTCCTTTTTAACCGCTGATGATGATGAAGGAAATTATTGGGTTTTAAAATTAGACAGTTTGGGATTACTTCAATGGGAAAAGCCTTTTGGTGGAACAGCTAATGATGGAGCATATTCTGTTCAAGAAACAGCAGATGGGTGTTACATTATTGCCGGAGGTTCGAATTCAAATGATGGAGACGTAATAATGAATATCGGATCACTCGATTATTGGATTGTAAAAATAAATAGCTTAGGTAATCTTATTTGGGAAAAATCCTTCGGAGGAACTTTAGATGAAACCCCTACCTCTATTCAACAAACTGCGGATGGTGGTTTTATTATTGCCGGATGGTCGGTATCGAATGATGGTGATTTAACCGGTTCCTATGGTTTAGGAGATTATTGGATTTTGAAACTCAATAATCCGACGACAGGTTCTGAAGAATTTGATAATTCCATTCTGAGTGTTTACCCTAATCCAGTAAAGGATATTCTCAATATTATGGTATCCAAAGAAACAATTGGCAATTCATATGTGATTTATGACAACCAAGGTAGATTAGCACTGTCGGGTAAAATAAATTCTGAAAACACAACTATTGAGTTAAGTGGTTTATCAGCAGGTTTATATTTATTCAGCCTTGGTGAAAAATGGAATCAACCCTTTAACGTAGTTAAGGAATAAATTCCAACTCCCCCAACCCCTCCCAAATAAGGTTCGATAATTCGATACTCCTCTCTACTAAGAAAAAGCGCAGTTACGAAAGTGACAGCGCTTTTTCTTTTTACTTCACTCTCATTCTCAACTTTTATATAATTGCGCTTTTCTTTCAGAGTGAGAATGGAGCGTGAGAGCGAAGTAGATTCGAAGCGGTCTGAGCTTTTCCATGTTAATTGTCGGTAACTTCCAATCCCAAATTAATCGCAGCAGCCATCGAGAAAGTTTGTTTTACATTTGCATTAGTTTTATGATAAATAACACCATTTTCAAGAAGGCTACCCAAGCAGACACCTCTGCCATCTGGGATCTCCTCCAGGGCGCCATTGCCAGAAGAAAAGCAGATGGAAGTATACAATGGCAGGATGGGTATCCGAATCCGGAGGTTGTGGCCAACGACATTCGCAAAGGTGCCGGGTATGTTTTGATACAGGAAGGATTGATCATTGGATATGTCGCCATTCTGATCAATGACGAACCGGAATATGCTCGTTTAAAAGGCAACTGGCTTACCAAAGATGATTTCGTAGTGTTTCATCGCGTGGCCGTGGCTGAAACGCATCTGGGTAAAGGTGTGGCAAAGGAACTGTTTCTTCACATCGAGGAATTTGCCCGCGAACATGGAATTAAGAGCATCAAGGCAGATACCAATTTTGATAATAAAGCAATGCTTTACCTCTTTGATAAATTTCAGTACAGCTACTGCGGAGAGGTCACTTTTCGCGGAACTCCAAGAAGAGCCTACGAGAAGGTCCTGGATTAAAACAGGATTCCTGACTCCAGTCTTCAACCCATTTTAAATGATGCAATTCATTACTTTTGCGCCACTGGTTCCATAGTTCAAGGGATAGAATAGAAGTTTCCTAAACTTTAGATACAGGTTCGAGTCCTGTTGGAACCACTCTGATAAAAGCACTATCCGAAGGATGGTGTTTTTTCGTTTAGACGAGATGCTTGCATGCACGTGATCGAGAAAAAATGAAAAAATCTCCAACAAACGAAGTGAGGAGTGCTTTTATCCACTGCACGTTATGACGAAGGTCCATGCGCAGCACATTCCTGTTGGAACCACTACCCCTCAAAAGCCCCATAAACAGGGGGTTTTATCGTTTTATTCAGAGTGATTTTTGTTCAAATTACTTTGATAATACGGTTATTCTGTGACAAAATAAACCATAAATAGCCCTTACTTTTTTACAATATATAAATTAATTAACCTT
>CAIYQV010000180.1 GCA_903928365.1 uncultured Flavobacteriia bacterium | reverse complement strand
CAGCGAGTTCGATCCATTCTTGTGTTCCGAAAATTCCGCCATGCAAACTTGGTTTCAGTATGATGTATTGCGGTTGAATGGTTTCCAAAAGTTCTATTTTGTCTTTTTGCGGATTAATACCGATCAATTCTTCATCAAGCGCGATTGGAATCGGAGTAGATTCACATAGCTCTTTCATGTCAACCCAACTTCCTGCCGCAATAGGTTGCTCAATGGAATGGATAGCCAATTCAGCCAATTGATCTAGAACTTGAATCGCTTTCTTTTTGGTAAATGCACCATTAGCATCTACACGTAAAGTCAGCTGATCAGATGTGTATTTTTCACGGATAGATTTCAGGATCGCCAGTTCCTGTTCAAGTTCGATGGCACCGATCTTCATTTTGATCGTGGTGAAACCTGCGTTTAGTTTTTGATCGATCTGTTCTTGCATGAATTCGGGCGTGCCCATCCATACGAGTCCATTGATCGGGATCTTTTGTTCTCCAAGGCTGAAAGCATTGTTAAAATAGATGCCTTTACCGCCATTTTTGAAGTCCAGCCAAGCTGTTTCCAATCCAAACAAGATAGATGGAAAGTATTGCAAAGATTCGAGTAATGTGGGATTAATTCCTTCCGTCGGGTCCCAAGCGCCACTGTTAAGGGCGGAAATAACTTCATCGATTTTTTTCTGAAAGGAAAGTTGATCAGAAAATTCAGGTGATAAACCTGGAATGATACTAATCTCTCCTTTTCCTGATATGCCTCCGTCACTGAGCTGCACGATCCAGCTTGGTTTCGAATGAAGCACACCTCTGCTCGTACCTGCCGGACGAAGGAATTGGAGATCGATAAATTCAACCCAACTTTTCATAATTGTAGGAGCAACGCGGTCAACAAAGCGAAGGCAAAGGTGGATAAGGCTACTTTTTTCAATTCAGGATCGAAATCAGCAGGATTTTTAGTTGCCATTACTTTGCGAACATGAAGTAAAAGCACAATGCAGGGGGCTAATCCAAGAAAAGCATATTGGTTTTGAATCTGAAATAAGTAGATCAATATCATAGCAATTCCTCCCAAAATAAGCAGCACGTGATAAAGTTTTGCCAGATTTGGACCCATCAGTACAACCAATGTGCGTTTTCCTGATCGCTCATCATTCACACGATCACGCATGTTGTTGAGATTCAAAACTGCCGTACTGAAACTTCCAATCGTAAAAGCAGGTAGTATGAGCAACCAGTCGAAATATTTAGCGAAAAGCGGATAAACACCAAGTACGCTCACTCCTCCAAAGAATAAGAGCACCATGAGGTCGCCCAAGCCGTGATATCCATAGGCTTTTTTACCCACCGTGTAAGTGATTGCGGCAATAACACATGCAATAGCCAGGACAACATAAGTGAGCAATACTGAATTTGAAAGTTCTTTAGTGCCAAAATAGATCAGTAGACCTGCCGAAATAAAACTCAAGATCGCTGAAAATATGACAGCATTTTTCATTTCGCCGGCTGAGATTACTCCGGATTGTACGCTTCTCATGGGGCCTATCCGTTGGGCATTATCCGTCCCTTTTAAGCTATCTCCCAAGTCATTTGCTAAATTTGAAAGGATCTGAAAAAGTACAGTGGTTAAAAGAGAAAGTAAAAAGACGATTCCATTCCAATATCCGTGTGAAGCTGCTATTCCTGAGCCAAGTATGATTCCTGACAAAGAGAGAGGTAAGGTGCGCAGGCGCAATGCATGGATCCAGGCTTGTCTTCGTGTCATGTGGCAAAGTTAGTTCAGGATTTGGAACAATGAACAAAGAACAAAGAACAAAGAACAAAGACAATTAATCCTTGCTCCTTGCTCCTTGCTCTTTGTTCCTTGTTCTAGGAGAATAAGTTCTGTACGCATAATAATATTTAGTACATTTGACCTATGTCAGATACATCCAATAAGCCCGCACTGTGCCAGTTACTCGGAATTGAATTTCCGGTGATCATGGCTCCTATGTTTTTGGTTTCCAACGAAAAGATGATCATTGAGGGGACAAAAAATGGCATTACCGGTGTGATTCCAGCTTTGAATTACAGGTCTACGGACGAATTGCGAGAGGGAATCCGGAGAATGAAAAAAGCTGCTTCGGGACCAATAGGAATTAACTTAATCGTCAATAAGTCCAACTTTTTGTACAAGGAACAATTGCAGATCTGTTGCGAAGAAAAAGTAGATTACATTATAACTTCCCTTGGTTCTCCTGAACATACGATCCGGGAGGCGCACAAAGTGGGAGTGAAGGTGTTTTGTGACGTGACGGATGTCGCTTATGCCAAGAAAGTAGAAGTCTTGGGTGCTGATGCGGTTATAGCGGTGAACAAAGAGGCCGGAGGTCATGCTGGAAACATTACGTATGAAAAACTGATTCCTGAATTAGTAAAGGCATGCAACATCCCTGTGATCTCTGCAGGAGGAGTAGGAACAGGTCAGGAAATACGGAAAATGATCGATCTCGGAGCAGCTGGTGTTTCGATGGGCAGCATTTTTATTGCAACGAATGAAGCAGATGTTTCAAGAGAATACAAGCAGGCATGTGTCGATTATGGAGCGAAGGACATTGTAATGACAACCAAGCTCTCTGGGACTCCTTGCACAGTGATCAATACACCTTATGTTCAGAAGGTCGGGACAAAACAAAACTGGTTTGAGCGATTACTGAATAAGAATAAACGTCTGAAGAAATGGGTGAAAGCCCTTGTTTTTTTCCGGGGAATGAAAAGTCTTCAGAAGGCAGCTTTTAGTTCTACATACAAAACGGTTTGGTGCGCCGGTCCGTCCATCGAACATGTGCATGCCATTCGTTCCGTTTCAGATATTGTTAATGACCTAAAAACAGGATATGCAGCAAACTAAATCGTTATCCAAAATGCGATGGATGCTTTTTCTGCTTGGGTGTTTTAAAATCCCGCTGGTAGGTTATGTGCGCCCTAAACTGCTTGCGTTGAATGATGACGAGGCGGTAGTTCGTATCAAATTGCGCAGAAGAACCAAAAACCATCTGAAGTCTATGTATTTCGGAGCATTAGCCGTGGGAGCAGATATCTCCGGAGGCATACACGCTTTTTATTTTGCTGAAAAACATGGATTAAAAGTTTCTTTCGCTTTCAAGGATATGCATGCTAATTTTCTGAAAAGAGCTGAAAGCCATATCTTGTTCAAGAGTCTCGATGGAGCAGTGGTGGAAGAGGCAGTGTTGAAAAGTAAATCAAACGGTGAACGAGTTAATCAGCCTGTTCGCGTAAACGCGTTCAATGAGCAAAATGAGATCGTGGCCGAGTTCGTCCTCACCGTTTCTGTAAAAGTGCGTTGATCATTTCTAAAGTGCTAACTTTGGCACTCTTTAAACAAACAAGCAATGATCGAATTATTTCAACACATTCTTCATCTCGATTTTGAATGGGTTATAAATGAATATAAATCCGTAGTTTACTTTATTTTATTTGCGGTTATTTTTATTGAGACTGGTCTTGTCGCGATGCCTTTTTTGCCAGGTGACTCTCTGCTTTTTACTGCAGGATTATTTGCAGCTTCGGGCGAATTGAATTTAATGTATTTACTGGTATTACTATACATTGCTGCAGTTTTGGGTGATAATTGCAATTACTGGATAGGTAGGAAAATAGGACTTCGAATTTTTAATATTTCCATTAAAGGTAAAACCTTGGTGAATAAAAGGTACCTCGACCAAACCGAGGCATTTTTTGAGAAAAATGGGGTGAAAGCGATCATAATGGCGCGTTTTGTTCCATTTGTTAGAACCTTTGCTCCCTTTGCTGCAGGGGTAGGTAAAATGAATTACAGAAGATTTTTCTTGTTCGATCTCGCCGGAGGGTTTCTTTGGATCTTCAGTTTGACTTTAGCCGGTTATATGTTAGGCGGAGTTACCTGGATCCGAGAACATATAGATTTGGTTTGTCTAGGAATCATTTTTATTTCCATTTTACCGATGATTCTGAGTTTTGTTAAAAGCAAATGGAAAAAGTGACCAAAAAATTCGGTTTGCTCGGCAGAAAATTAGGCCATTCCTTTTCTGAAAAATTCTTTACGGCGTATTTTAAGGAACGTAGTATTGATGCTTCCTATGTCAATTATGAAATGGACTCGATCGATGAGGTAAAAGAGATTTTTAAACAAGATCTTACCGGATTGAATGTCACGGTTCCTTACAAAGAAGCGGTGATTCCCTTTTTGGATGAACTTTCTCCCGAGGCAATTGCAATTGGGGCGGTGAATGTGATAAAATTTCAAGAAGGTAAAAGGATAGGTTACAATTCTGATGCATTTGGTTTTCACCAATCGATCAAGCCTTTTTTGTTAAATGTACATGAGCGCGCATTGATCTTGGGAACCGGAGGAGCTTCCAAAGCTGTAAAATATGTATTTCAACAGATCGGACTCGATGTTATTCAAATTAGTAGAATGCCTTTAGGAGAAAAAGAATTTGGTTACGAAGAGATCAATGAACACATGGTTCGAGCATGCAAAGTGGTGGTGAATTGCACGCCCGTGGGGATGCATCCGGATACAAATGCATGCATTCCTTTTCCTTTTGAATTTTTGACTTCAGAACACTTGGTTGTTGATCTGATTTATAATCCTGAAAAAACAGTTTTTCTTCAAAGGTCAGAGCAGCACGGAGCGGTCATCTTAAATGGTTCTTCTATGTTAAAAGAACAGGCATTGCGCGCATGGGAAATATGGAACAGTTGAATTCGATGGAAACATTAGCTTCATTGATTTCTAAGGGAGAGCATGTACGTCAGGATTTTAAATTCAGGATCGATGACCAGCGAAAGATTGCACGTACACTTTGTGCCTTTGCCAATACGGAAGGAGGTAGTTTATTGATCGGCGTGAAAGACAATAGAAAGATCTCCGGCTGTAATCCCGAAGAGGAATTCCACATGATCGAAGGGGCGGCATCTTTATATTGCCAGCCGCCTGTAGAGTTTAAGCAAAAGATTTGGCAGGAAGACTTGAAACTTGTATTGGAAATTATTGTTGAAAAGTCGAACGCAGGGCCACACAAGGCAAAAGACGATGAAGGTCGCTGGAAGCCATACATACGAATTAAAGATCATACCACAGCGGTGAACAAGATATTGGAGAGGGTGTGGTATGAAAAAAAGAAGCTGGTCTCCAAGCCCGAAAAATTAGAAAAGGAAGAAATTGATTTTTTGAAACTCATCCAGCAGCAGGAAAAGATCACCTTAAGTAAACTCTATCGATTGTCAGGTTTACCCCTAAGAAAGGTTGATCGTTTGTTGGTCTTGTTTATATGTTGGGACCTCGTAGAAATGTGTTTCGAAACGGATGGAATTTATTACGCTGCCAAGGATTCAGATCAAAAGTAAAATCAAACCGAGGCAATTTTTCTTTCACAATTTTTCTTAACAACTCAACAAACCTCGATTATTTGTGTTATATTTAGAAAGATTTTAAATAAGACATACCCATGGGAAGACCTCCAACAAGACCGGCACGACTGAAGAATGGATTTTATATTGAAGTGAAATCACAAGGAAGCAGTGCGATTTTAGTCAGACGAGATACAAGGGAGCAGATGTTGATGGCAGCTGAAGATTATGCCCGAACCAAGATAGTCACTATCCGCGGAGAAATGCGGAATGACAAATGGATAGAAAGTTAATGATTGAAAGGTCCCGCTCGGGACCTTTTTTATTTTTGCAATTTATTTTAGGGTATGAATAAGTTCGTTGGTTGGATCCTGCTTTTCTTTCTTTTGTTAATCACAATACCTTTTCTTCTTATTTTAGGTTTGGTCGTTCCAGCGAAAATTGCGGGAGTTATTACCGTTTTAGCTCTTTCCTTTTCTGTTCGTTATTGGTTGTATCGTACAAAGAAAGAGTTTGATCCCAAAGAACGTATTCGAATTAATTTGAATGACCGTTTCTGGATGAAGAAGGAATTCATTTTCTATAATGAAATGAGTCCGGCTAACAAAAAGATATTTGAAGATCGAATTGGCATCATTCTTTCCAAAGTTCCTATGTGTCTATCATCTGGTGAATTAATTACCGACCGTTCTTTGGCATTAAGATTAGCGGCCCATTTATTGAATGGGGCACAGGAAGCCGAAATGTGTATGCTTCAATTGCCGGCAGCTGTAATTCTGGAATCGGAAAGTTGGGATGAGCGTATGAATTTGCTCAGAAATCAAGAGAATGTGCAATTTGTCTCGAAAGACTCACTTGGAATTAAATAATTTCCTCTTTATTACCTTCACATTATCAGATTGTTAAGTGTTGTAATGTGTGTGTATCAAAAAAAACCTTGATATAAATGTTTGCGTAATGGTGAAAGATATGTAGTTTTGCACCCCGCTTTTAAGGAAAGGGAATATGAGTAACAGCGGTTATTTGTAACCTT
>CAIYQV010000179.1 GCA_903928365.1 uncultured Flavobacteriia bacterium | reverse complement strand
TTCATTACGGTTATTTTGGATTGATCCAGGGAAGATATGTGGATTATGAGGTTATGGAGATCAAGCATGATGTGGATCAGGCGATTCCTCATGATACAAGTCGGTACCAGCTGCGCACCGTCATTGGGGATACCATAATAGACAATGAAGGACGGGTTGCAAGAGAATTCTTACGTTTCAAACGAACAAATGCTTCACAGCCATGGTTGCAAACAGATATCTGGACAGCGATCATTGTGGATAGAAAAGCAGAATTAGTTGAGGAAAATCAGCGAATGATTAAACTGGTATTCGAGCCTTCAGTGAATAAAGAATGGAATCCGAACGCTTACAATGCGTATGATGAACTTACTGCTTACTACAGAGATATTCATCAGAAATCTGTGATGGGTTCGTTGTCTTTTGACAGTACGTTGGTCGTGGAACAGGAAGACTTTTTCTCACTGATCGATTATCGCCGTAAATATGAAGTTTATGCCAAGAATGTCGGTCTCATTTCTAAGTTCTATAAGGACCTGAAAATCTCAGGATTTGACACATCGAATGTTCAATCCGGTACGGAGATCTTTTACAATTGCATTGGTTACGGTTTTCAGTAATTGGCTCAAACAATCTAAGTGTTCGAATGAAGATCTCCCTTTTTTCTGCTTTTTATCCGTTCAGAGGGGGAATAGCGCAGTTCAATGAGCGCTTGGTGGAGGAGTTAGATCGGCATCACGAGGTCGACGTATTTACCTTTAAGCAACAATATCCCAATTGGTTGTTTCCAGGGACCAGTCAATTTGTCAAGGAGGGTAATTCGAAGTGGCAAGATCGAGCATCGAGAATGGTCAGCACGTTTAATCCGTTGAGCTATATTATCGGTGCTTCGAAAATAAAGAAAGCAAAACCTCAAATATTCATTGCCAATTATTGGATGACCATTTTTGCTCCCTTTCTTTCTGTTTTTTCATCGAGATTAAAAAAGAGCAGCAAAAGGATATTGTTAGTGCACAATTTACAACCACATGAACCACGTTTCTTTGATGCTCTGTTGAATCGCTTCGTCTTGAAACGGTTTGATGGAGTGGTCGTGTTGTCCGAACAAGTGAAGGAACAAGTGCTTCATTGTAAGAAAGATGCACAGGTCAAGGTCCTTTATCATCCCTGGTATGACCATTTTGATTCTAAAATAGAAAAGTCGTCCGCTCGACTTCAGCTTGGAATTCCTGAAGAATCGAAGGTGCTGTTATTCTTTGGTTTGATAAGGGAGTACAAAGGCCTGGACTGTCTTCTTGAGGCGTTCGAGCAGCTTGATTCATCTTTTCATTTGATCATAGCGGGTGAATTTTACGGAAAAAGGGACGTCTACGACAGGTGGTTAAACAGTCCTTTACTAAATGAACGAATTCATTTGGCGGATCATTTCGTCCCGGATGAGAACGTTCACACGTATTTTTCTGCATCAGATTTATGTGTTTTACCCTATCGCTCGGCGACTCAGTCTGGTGTAACGGCTACTGCATTTCATTTCGGAATTCCTTGTTTGGTGACGGATGTAGGAGGGCTTCAGGATGCGGTGGGGGACAAGGGAATGACGATACCTCCAAATAAACCTCAAGGAATGGCATCTTCCATAGAAATGATTTTTAATGGTGATGCCCTTGAGAAATATGAGCGCCGGATCGAGTTGGAACGCACACAATTCAGCTGGGATTATTTCGCTCGTGAGTTCGTGCAATTTGCTAACGAACTCTAATCTGTCAGCTAGAATTTTTCATAGCATTTTAACATAGGTTTAAGCTGTTGATAAACTTGATAAATAGACTCAAAAGTTTATTGATAATACCATTCGTAAATTCTATATTTGCGGGCTTAATTCGAAATTAACTGTTCAAATAACATGCGCAATAAAGGATTTTTCTGGTTTTTAACGATATTATTATCGGCTGTTTGTGTTTATCAACTTTCATTTACATGGGTTTCAAACTCTGTAGAGAAAAAAGCTGACAAAGAAGCAGACGAGCGAGTAGCTGAATTAAAGAAACAAGCTGCTACCACAGGTGACAGTGCGTTGTTGCCGAATGGCACGTATGCGCATTTCAATTCTCCAGAAGGTGTGGCTCTTGCAAAATCTGCATTTATTAATCAGATTTTAAAAGAAAAAGCGGAGAATAAAGTATATCCAATCTTTGGTTCTACGTTCGCAGAGACTAAAAAGCGAAGTTTGGCTTTTGGTTTGGATCTCGTCGGAGGAATGAGCGTAACCCTTGAGATATCCGTTCCTGAAATGGTTAAGAACTATGCACGTAACCCACGTGACCTTCAGTTCAAGAAACCTTTTGAAAGTGCATCGAATAGCTATGCATCCCGGGGTGGAGATTTCATTTCCTTATTTATCAAAGAAAATAAGCGAATCAACAATTCTCCGGTGGTTCGGTTATTTGCTACTTCCGAACTGGATGGATTGGGAATCAATTCATCAGACGATGATGTAGAGGCTTTCCTTAGAAAGATTGCTTCCTCTTCGATGGATGGAGTAGAGCAGATCATGAGTAAACGTATCAACCAGTTTGGTGTGGCTCAACCGAATATTCAGCGTGACATGGTCAATAACCGCTTGTATATTGAACTTCCTGGTGTACAGGATGAGGCAACAGTGGCGGGTAAATTGCAATCCACAGCGAATCTTCAATTCTACGAAACATATTTTCCAAGTGAAATTGGAGCTCAATGGCAACAGGCCGGGATGGTTTCAAGAACGAAAGAAGTGAAAGTAGAGGATCTGGAAACAGCTAAAAAAGATTCTACGGATACGACGAAAACGGATGTAGCTGCTTCTCTTTCCACTTTGGGTGGTTCCCAAAAAGGGTTGTCAGACCTTGTTAAACCAGCAGGAGATTATGCTTTAGGTTATGTAGCCGCTGAGAATAAGTCTGAAGTAGAGACTATTCTGAAAAGAGAAGATGTATTGAGCATTTTCCCTGAAGATATTAAGTTCATGTGGTCGGCAGATTTGGAAGAAGTTGCTGTCAACTCCAAAGAAAAGGCGTATGTGATTTATGCCATTCGTGTTCCTGAAACAGGAAAAGCGCGCGTGGGTGGTAAGGATATTAAAAATGCCACTACGGGTTACGATGAACAGTCAGGTAAGATCACAGTTGACCTTTCCATGACGGAAGAGGGTGCAGATAAATGGGCAGAAATGACCTCCGACAATGTCAATAAGATCGTGGCGATCACGATGGATGATGTTGTTTACAGTGCGCCTCGTGTGATCAATGCGATCACTGGAGGAAACACACAGATCTCTGGTTCATTTACAATTGATGAAGCAAAGGACCTTGCTGGTTTATTAAATGGAGGAGCACTTCCTGCGCCATGTGTTATTAAGGAACAAACGAAAGTTGGACCAACGATCGGATCTGAAAACTCTCAAGCCGGTTTGATCTCGTTTGCAGTTGCTTTCCTGGCGGTATTGATCTACATGTACCTATACTACAATAAAGGTGGTATAGCGGCGAACATTGCACTTGCGGCGAACGTGATCTTCATTTTTGGATGTCTTGCTTCTTTTGGTGCGGTTCTAACACTTGCAGGTATAGCAGGTATCGTATTAACAATTGGTACGGCAGTCGATGCGAACATTCTGATCTTTGAGCGTATTCGTGAGGAACAATATCGAGGAGTAGATATCGCTGGATCGATCGATCTAGGATTCAAAAAGGCACTTCCTTCGATCATCGATGCCAACGTAACGCACTTGTTGGTAGCGGTTATCTTGAAAGTATTTGGAACGGGTGAAATCGAATCATTTGCTACGACGTTGATCATTGGTATCTTCACGTCGATCTTCTCAGCGATCGTTATCTCTAAATTGGTGATCACTCGTTGGATGGAGAAAGGCAAGGGAATCAGCTTCTTTACGAAAATGTCTGAAGGGCTATTCCAAAATCTTCAATTCGACTGGGTTGGAAAACGTAAGTACTTCTATATTTTCTCGATCACAGTAACTGTGCTTGGTGTAGCTGCTTTGTTCACAAGAGGTTTGAAGCCAAGTGTAGAGTTTACAGGTGGTAGAACCTATGTAGTGAAGTTTGATAAAAAAGCGGACATCGAACAAATTCGTTCAAGTTTGTCAAAAGTATTTGTTGAGAATGGTGAAGAGGCTTCTATAGACCTGAAAACGAAATCGAACGACTATAACGTTGAGATCATCACCAACTACATGGCGAAAAATGATGGCGCAACGGAAACCGTTCGTAAGAAATTGCTGGAAGGTTTGGAAACAAGTAAAGCGAAAACCGGAAACTTTGAGATCATTGAGTCAAGAAGTGTATCCGCATCGATTTCCAATCAATTGTCAACAGATTCCTATGTGATGATCTTCCTTTCATTGTTAGCGATCTTTGCCTACATTCTTATTCGTTTCGGCTACTGGCAGTATTCTATCGGAGCGATCGTTGGATTGATCCACGATGCGTTCTTTGTGATCTCTGTGTTTGCGTTGTTGCACGGTATTCTTCCTTTCTCTTTGGATATCAACCAGGCTTTTATTGCGGCCATCCTGACGGTGATCGGATACTCCATGAACGATACGGTGATCGTATTTGACAGGATTCGTGAAAACCTTCGTAACAGCAAAGAAGATGACCATCACTACGAAATCATCAATAAGTCATTGAATACCACATTGAGTCGTACCTTCAACACATCTATGATCTTGTTCGTGGTCGTTTTGATCATGTTCATTTTTGGTGGACCAGCGATCAAAGGATTCTTGTTTGCATTGTTGGTGGGAGTGGTGATTGGTACCTATTCGTCACTTTGTGTGGCAACACCAATCCTGATCGATTTCTCAAAACGATTGAAAGCATAAGAAAATAGCTTAAAAGCAAAAGCCGACCAGTTGGTCGGCTTTTTTGTTTTATAGTGAGTTTGATCAGAAACGGATCACCTGTATCTCGCTGTTCTTTTTAAGAAATTGATTCAATATCGTTCTGGCATCTCGGTCTTCCTGCGTATATTCAATATACCTGCTCCACTTAAAGATGGGCTGATTCTGAAAATGAAATGGCGCATAGCCAAATCCGCAAATCGAACCACGCTCAACAAGTACCAGGCTTTTCTCTCCCTTGTTTCTGCCTCGATCTAAGACATAAAAACTCTCTCCACTAAAAGTTAGCTTATCAATAAGTGTTTGTGCACGCTCATTGTATTCATCAGGTGTTTCCTCCTCTATACAAGCGCCTTTACATTTTTGAATTTCGTAATGAAAACAAGAAGACTCGGTAGGGTAGATGTCGCACAGTTTTTGACAAAGTTCGTAGTTATTACAAATGCTGTCCATGTAACGTGCAGCCTCCGCGCGAGTGGTAAAACTGATCAGTGGAATACTTTGTTTTTTAGCTGTACGTTCGATCTCTAGTTGTAAATAGCCTTGAGCATTCATTGTATCATAAATCCCAAACGGAAATCTGCTTTTCGTCAGTTGTCGATTAAATAATGGTCGGTGTTGTTTTATCAGTTGAGACTCCAGTAATAAAGCGATTAATTCTGAACCAGTCAGGTCATATTCAATGCGTGAAATCTCTTTCATCATTTGTATTCCTTTCTTCGAATTGGTATTTCGTAGATGCTGATCAATTCGCGTACGTATCTGTTTGCTCTTTCCGATGTAAATGAGTTGATTGTCTTCATTGAAAAACTTGTAGACTCCCGTTTTTGAAGGGATTTCTTCCAAGGCGTCGACGTTCAGGTTGGGATGTAGGATGCGGGGATTGATCTCTTCCTGAATAAAGGAATGCAGGTTTGTTTTATCCTTATCGTGCAAAATAGTGAAAAGATGTGCTGTTGCGAGTGCGTCACCACCAGCCCTGTGTCGTCCTTTGATTTCAATTCCGAGGTTTCTGGAAAGTTTTCCAAGGCTATATGATTCATGTCCGGGTAAAACATAACGCGAGGCACGAACAGTGCATAAATGCGGTTTCCTGAAATCATATCCCAGCCATTTAAATTCTTGCCTCAAGATCCCATAATCGAATCCAACGTTGTGCGCTACGAAAACACAGTCTTCCGTAAATTCGATGATCTGCTTGGCAACTTCGTAAAATTTCGGAGCTCCTTGCACCATTCGGTCATTGATACCGGTAAGTCTTATGATGAAATCCGGAATTTTCATTTCAGGATTGATCAAGCTGATGAATTCATCTATGATCTCTTTTCCATTGTGCTTGTAGATCGCAATTTCAGTGATCTTGGAAGCCTTTGGACTTCCTCCTGTTGTTTCGATATCTACAATGGCGTATAGCATTTATACAAAGATAGAATTATTGTACCCGCTTAGGACAGATTGTTGAACACAAAAAATGCCGGGAAAAAATCCCCGGCATTTCCTTGCGATAAGATCGCGTGCTTATTTACGAACGATCAATTTTTTCACCGTAGTGCCTTCTTGAGAGAAGAACTGAATGAAATAAACTCCATTGGCAAATGCTTCTGTGTTTACAATTGTTTCGTTTGATGTAATCGTTTGAACTCCTGAAACCATCTTACCTTCTTCGCTCATGATCACGAAAGATGTTCCGTTGTTCATCTCTGAAGAAAGAATGATCTTGAATTCTGCTGAAGCAGGGTTTGGAGCTACTGTTACTGCGATGGCATCAAATTCGTCAATACCTGCGCAATCGTTTACTGTAATCGTATTGCTTGCATTGTCTGAACATCCATTGGTAGCAGTATAGGTATAATCGATGGTGAATGTACCAACACCTGATACCACAGGGTTGAATGTTCCACCAGCTACACCTGTACCGCTATACGTACCTCCTGATGGAGCACCGCCTGCAAGTGTGATTGCTCCATTTTGAAGACAGATCGGATTCAAAGCTGCAAATGATGCCGTAGGTGCAGCAAGAATTGTAATGGATGTTCCAGCGTTACCTGTACAACCGTTTCCGTCTGTATAGGTGTAATATACGTTGTAGCTTCCTGGAGCCTGATTTACACTGAATGTGTTTCCGGATACTCCTGTTCCTGAGAACGTACCACCAGCTGGAGATGCCGAAAGAGTAACATTTGCAGTGTTATTACAAACACTTCCTACTGGAGAAATAGATGGTGATGGTGGAGCATTCACAACAATTGCTGTGATTGTGCTTCCTGAACATCCATTTTGCGTTACCGTATAGGTAATAGTGTTCGAACCTGTCGCTGCTTGAGAAGGTGTAAAGGTGTTAACTGTAACACCTGTTCCACTGAATGTTCCACCTGTTGGAGTTGCATTCAATGTCACTGCTCCTGCAGAGGAACAAAGTGGCGAAGAAACCGAAGCAAACTGTGGAGTCGGTGTAGTCGTTACAGAAATTGAAATCGTATTTGATCCTGTACATCCGCTTCCATCAGTTACGGTGTAAGTTACTACACTGCTTCCTGAAGCTGGGTTAAAGGTAGAACCTGTAACTCCTGTTCCTGAGAATGTTCCGCCAGTTGGATTTGCTGTAAGGGTTACAGCGTTATCCGTTGAACAAAGTGCTGCAACAGGTGTTACGGTTGGTGCAGGACCGGATGTAATAGTAAACGTTGTTGTACTCACTGAACCTGGACAAGATCCTGATGCTGCGATCGTATTGGTTACAGTATACGTTCCCGGCTGTGAAGAGCTTGGAAGTACCGTTCCAGATCCAGAAACAACTAAGTTTGGTGAATCAACCGTAAATGTGCCAGGTGTTCCTCCGGATACAAAGGTCGGGCTGATGGTAGATGTACTTCCCGCACAAACGGAGTTAGGTGAATAACTGAATCCTGATATTGCTGAAGTAGTGATGTTCATTGGCACTGACGCAGTTCCCGGACAAGTACCTGATGTTGTGTAAGTGATCGTGTAAGATCCGGCTGGTGTTGCAGAAACGTTGATTTCACCAGTTGAAGTACTCACGAACGAAAGCGCTCCTGTAGCACTGAAGGTTCCTCCTGAGGTTGTAATAGATGTTGGTGTAAGGTTCGTTCCTGAAGCACAAACCGTGGATGTTCCATAAGAGAAAGTCGCATCCTCAGCAGGAGTAACAGCGATCGAAACACTTGAAGTGTTTGTACAACTATTGTTATCAGTTCCTGTTACAGTATAAGTTGTATTAGAAGATGGAGTAACGCTTACAGATGCGCCAGTTCCTGCTCCATTGTTCCATGTATAGTTCGTTGCTCCCGACGCGTTCAACGTTGTAGATGTAGTCCCACAAATAGAAGCATTCGTGGTACTCGCGGAAACTGCTGGAAGTGCATTCACTGTAACAGTAAGTGTTGCTTCAGATGTAACTGTGTTACATGGTGCTCCGTCGATACGTCTTACCCAGAATGTCGTGGTTGAAGTAAGTGCAGAAGTTGTGATGGATTGTGTGGTAGCTCCTGCGATCACATTGGTTCCGACAACTCCTGTTCCCCATTCATAAGTACAGTTCGTTCCAGGTACACCCCCTGAAGTTGCTAAAGAAGCGGTTGCGCCACTACAAACTGCTGTAGGTCCAGCAAGTACGGTAGGTGCTGTTGATGGTGTTGCTACTGTTACTGTTACAGTCACTCCTGAAGTTGTAGTATTACAAGGAGCAGTATCTTTTCTTCTCACCCAATAAGTAGTAGTTGTACTCAAGGCTGATGTAGTGTAGGTATCAGTTGTTGCTCCGGAAATCACATTGGAACCTACCACTGAACCTGTTCCCCATTCATAAGTTGCTCCAGTTTCAGCCGTACCACCCGTTGCGGTTAATACGGTTGTACCACCTGAACAAATCGAAGTTGTTCCAGTGATAGAAGTAGGTGCTGTAGAAGGCTGAGTTACAACAACCGGGTCAGTTGCGT
>CAIYQV010000178.1 GCA_903928365.1 uncultured Flavobacteriia bacterium | reverse complement strand
ATGGTGACCCATTTGAATGTGAGTACGGCGCAAATCGATGAAGTCTGTGAAGTATTGAAAAAACTGCATGTTTAAAAAAGTCCTCATACCTATTTCTGTCATACTGCTTTTTTCTTGTTCGGGAGAAAACAAAGAAAAGGTGCTCAATATGAGCGATCTGACCCCACAGTCGAAAAAAGAAACAACGAAATTTCAGAAAGGAAAAGACACTACTCACCTCTCACTTTTTAACCTCTCCCTCGCCGACAGCTGTGGCCTGCGAATTCAGGAATACGGTGAAGTAAAAGATCCCATGTTTCCCGATCGTTTCATGCCGAAAAGTAAATTCAAATTAAACTTGCATGCTCAGGAAAGGAGTTTGCTGATGGGGCAGTGGATCTATCCAGATTCCCTTAAAACGATGAATGCTTTTTTCAACTGGCTGGATTGTTTCGGACCACAATGCGAGGAATTTAAAATAGGTGAGGAGTCTCCAATGCAGAATGGTGGATTTATTTGTTTTATTAACGATACTTCCATCACGTATTTCAGTTCGAAGTCAAAACTGGAGCTAAATAACTGGCAGCAATACCTGGAAAAACAATACCGTATTGATCAATGGGATCTGGTCGTATGCCAGCAACCTCGAAAAAAGGCCGTTTGGATGAAGTACGATCTTCTTCCCGGGAAAAAGAAAAAACAGTTTTTACCTTTAAAATGAGCAAAGAGCAAGGAACAAAGAGCAAAGATTCAAATGGTTGAGTTGTTTCAATCTCGTGTCTGAACAATCAACTGGTGAGAATCAGAAATGGTCTTCTACTCGAGTCCTTGTTCCTTGCTCTTAGTTCCTTGTTCAAAAACCAAATACTCCTTCTGTCAAAAAAGTGAGCAGTTAACACAGTACCTTTACCAAATTCCAAAAGCTAAAAAATGAAACTCATCAACCGCGGATTCATCACCGTACATCCTACCAGCCAGTTCTTTGAATGGGCAAACACCTTTGAATCGGAAATAGAACTCAATCCTGAAGATGGTATCGAGCCCAACATTTATCTGATCACAGAGGACTTTCTGGAAATCGAGCCCGTTATTGAACAGCATTTCAAAAAGATCTTCAAGAATGAATTGTCGATGATCACCGAAAATGAAGAAGACTGGCCAGAGGATCTTTCTTTCGATCAGTTTTCAAAGTGGTTTGAGCTTGAAATAGGTTCAACGGTCTTTGATTTGGAGAAATCAGATCTTCGAGCCGAAAAACTCTAATTACGGCATTTCGGAACCTTCTGGAGTTTCATTTGTTTAAAAGAAAATGAAACGCAATGAAACCTTTTCTTATAACCTCCGCTGTATTGGTAAGTTTGTTCCTGATAGCGCAATCCTTTATTATCTTCTCCGTGTCTAAGATCGAACAACATAAATATGCAGTGATTAAAGAATACGACGATTTTGAGATCCGTAAATATGAGTCTGCGCTCTTTTCCAGTGTTGTAATGAAGGATACTTCCTACGACCAGACTTCCAGTTCGGGTTTCAGAGTGCTTGCGGGCTACATTTTTGGTGGAAACGAAACAGGAGAAAAAATCGCCATGACTTCACCGGTGAAGATGGAATTGGGTGACAGTACCAAAATGTCCTTCATGGTTCCGTCCAATTACTCGGAGAAGGATCTGCCCAAACCAAAGAATGGCCGCATTTTTTTCGAACGAAAGGAAGGAGCAATTATGGCTGCTATTCGGTTTGGAGGTTGGGCCAATGATAAACGCATTGAGAAATACCAAAAACAACTTTCAGAGGCATTGGCCAAGCAAGGTATACAACATACGGGAAAGTTCAGTTATCTGGGTTATAATCCTCCTTATGCACTCATCGCTCGCAGAAATGAGGTGGTAGTGGAGTTAATTGGGTTTCAAAAGTAATAAGGGATTCTTCTCAAAATCTTAGCCCATTTCATCAAATACTTCTTTGACTACCATCATTGCGTTGATACAAGCTGGAAAACCGGCGTAAGCAGAAAGTTGGGTGATGGTCTCGGTAAGTTCCGACTTCGTGCATCCTGCCTCTATTGCTGCTTTGATATGAAGTTTTAGTTGAGGTAGGGCATAGCCAAGTGTAGTCAGGCTCGCTATAGTGATTAATTCCCTGGTTTTCAGGTCTAATTCTGTTCTGGTGTAAAGATCGCCAAACGGGTATTCCATGATGAATCTTTCGAAATCAGGAGCGATATCTCTTAAAGGTTGCATCATCTTTTCTCCTTCTCCATTGGTGATTCGGTCAAATTCTTTTTTCCCTTTGGAATAGCGCATGTTGTTTTGTTGTTAGAGTTTTTCGATCAGGTTTGAATTGTAATACGCGGGATTACTGGAAACATCGATAGTCACCCAGTTCGGAAAGGTGAAATGCTCCTCTTCCGAGTTCAATTCGATTTCAGCTAAAACAAGGCCTTCCAGTTTGCCGTGAAATACATCTACTTCCCATAGGTGTTGATCCACAAGTATTTCATAGCGATCCTTTAAAATCGTTTTTTCCGTAAAGCTCTTTAAAAGCTCCTCAGCGTCTGCCAATGGAATTTCGTATTCATATTCACTTCTGGTAATCCCTTGAGTTTTTCCTTTTATGGTAAGAAATCCTTTGGAGCCTTTGATACGAATACGCACTGTTTTCTCAGGGTCTGTTGACAAATATCCCTGAGCGATCTTAGAAGGTAGCGGTTTTTTAAAGGTGTCCCATGCAGCTGGGTCAACCAAAAATTTTCGTTCGATCTCCTGCATAAATTAAAAGTAAGCGGTATCCCTTAGAATTCCTAATTTTGAATTGTGAATATCCTGCTCACGTTTGATTACGAATTGTTTTTCGGTTCCAAAAGTGGCTCTGTAGAGCATTGCCTGATTCGTCCGACCGAGCGCCTTGTGCGTTTGTGCGAAAAATACGAGGTGAAGATGACCTTTTTTCTAGACGCTGGATACTTGTGGCGATTGCAGAAGGAAAAGGATTCATACCCGGAATTACATAAAGAAATGGACGCAATATCTCATCAGATAAAACAAATCGTTCGTTCGGGTAATGACGTTCAATTTCATGTACACCCGCATTGGGAAAAGTCCTTTTATTCAGAAAAGGGATGGAAGATTGAAACTTCAGGCTGCTACAAATTGAGCGATTTCGACCAAGTGGAAATAAATGGTATTCTGGATAGGTATTACCACGCTTTTTGTGAAATGACAGAAGTCAAACCAATCGCGTATAGAGCGGGAGGTTGGTGTGTTCAGCCGTTTTCCTTGTTGGTACAAAAATTTGAAGCACTTGGAATTCGTTACGACTCCAGCGTGATGCCGGGAGTATCATTTCACTCGGAGCATTATGCATTTGATTTTACGGATGCACCGAGAAAAGATAACTATGCGTTTCAGACGGATGTCTGCTTGGAAACTGAAAAGGGCGCCTTCACTGAATTACCAATCAGCTCGATGAAATATTCTGCGCTCTTTTTCTGGAGACTTTATATCCTGGGGCGTTTGTTCCCTTCCCGTCATAAAATGTTGGGTGATGGAAATTTTCTTCCGCAACCTGGAAGGAAAAAGAAATCGTTGATGAACGCGACTGTAAATCATGTGAGTACCGACGGATATTTTGCTTCGAAATTGGAGTTCTATCATCAGTCTGTATCGAAGAGGGGACAGGATTATTCGGTGGTGATTGGTCATCCAAAAAGCATGACGGAATTTTCCTTTGAAAAATTAGAACGTTTTATCGCAAAGAATAGAAACAAACATCGTTTTATCACGTTTAGGGACCTTGAATGAAATTTATTGAGCGCGAACATATTGATATTGAACGTTGGGATACCTTAGTGAAGACTACACAGGGAAGTGATGTGTTTTCGCTTTCTGTTTACCTGGATCATGTGGCAGAAAACTGGTGCATTTTTGTAGATGAGGAATATACCCGCGGGATTGCTTTGCCTTACGTGGTGCGCTTGGGCATCAAACTTTGTTATACCCCGATCTTTGTTCGTTACATGGAATGGTTCGGCTTGCCCATGGATGATCACCGTTTGATGGTCGAACTCAAACATCAATTTCAGTCAGGTAGGCTTCAAACCAAAAACAAGATTAGAACCCGAAAACTCAAACGCAGGATTTATCAGCAAATTGACAGTGATATAATCCCGGAGACGAATACCCAGACCAAACGAATGCTAAGTAAATATGAGCGTTCAGAGATCAGCTTGAATTGGGATGATGATATTCCCGCTGTGATGAAGTTTATTAGGTCTGAATTGCCTATAAAAGTGACGTCGTTGGATAAAAAATCCATTGATCGATTGGAAAATTTAGTCCATGCTTTAAAAGAACATGACTTACTGCGCATGGTGGTAGCTTCCGATGAAGATCGTCGTTTGGGGGG
Source organism: uncultured Flavobacteriia bacterium (assembly GCA_903928365.1). Taxonomy (GTDB): domain Bacteria; phylum Bacteroidota; class Bacteroidia; order Flavobacteriales_D; family Crocinitomicaceae; genus M0103. The sequence goes on along the minus strand of CAIYQV010000178.1, from coordinate 334 downwards.
ACTTTTTGTTGTTTCATTTAATGGCTCGATGCTGTATTTGAAAGGTGCCGTAGGAAAAGAATCCAAAGATATGGGAGTCATGTACGGAGCCATGCAAATGGCCATTGATGAAGCACAAAATGAAGGCTTGCATTTTGATTTTGGCGGCTCTAATGCAGAAGGAGTGAAGCGCTTCAATTACAATCTGGGTGGAGAGGATAAGAAATATTACGTGGTTGATTGGGATCATACACCAGGATGGTACCGATTCATTATGAAAGTGAGAAACCTATGGAAAAGAAGAAGATCCTCATAACGGGTGCTTCAGGAGGAATGGGGACAGCATTGACTGATT
>CAIYQV010000177.1 GCA_903928365.1 uncultured Flavobacteriia bacterium | reverse complement strand
TTTTTAAGAAAACGGGCCATATTGTTGTTGGTGACTCCTGCACCAATAATCAGGATACGCGCATCCAGAGGGATATTCATGTCCCTTAAGCGATGATAAGCCAGCGATACAACAGACACAGGTTTCGTTGCGATGCTGGTCTCTGTGTATACCTTTTTTGCAGTCTCGATGGTATGACGCATGATCAGACGAATAAGGTCGCCTGTCAAACCATTGGTTCGACAAAATTCGAATGCATTACGCACTTGGGTAATGATCTCCCTTTCTCCCACTACCATGGAATCGATAGAGGAAGCGACTTTTAAAAGATGCTCTACTGCCATCCTGCCACTTGTTACCTCTACGCCTTGTACCAGGTCTTGAATGATCTTTTCCGATTGCTCCGGATACAATTGCGAGAGCATGGACGCTAAAAATTCAGCAGAAGGGTCTTGCGAACCACACATGAGGAATTCGACACGGTTACATGTTGATAGGAACATCAATTCTGTAAGATCCATGGTTTCTTTCAAAGCAGCTAAACGCACCGGTTGCTCTTCCGATTCAATGTGGAGCTGTCCGATGGTATTTACATCGAGATGACGGTGTGTAAACGCGATACTATGAAAGTGCTCGAGCATGCTTCTGCAAAGGTGCAAAGAGTACTTTCAAGTTTTGTCACGGAAATGTCATCCAAATAATTTAGAATGGCTATAAATACGCTCCGTGTATTTTGACTACATTCGTTAAAAATCGGAAGGTGAAGACCATCGAATTTGACTCAGCACAGCATGTAAAAATTGAATACGAACTGTCAACAGGATTACAACGCCTGATTGCAGCTTTGATCGATTTTATTGCTTTCACGATCTACGATCTGCTCATGTTAATGGTGTTTGATGTTTCGTCGGTTTTTGCAGATTTTGGAACGCAGTTGTTCGTGGTACTTTTACTCATTAAACTTCCCTGGATCTTTTATGGGCCTATTTGCGAGTTTTTTACAGGTGGACAAACACTTGGGAAATATGCAATGGGTATACGAGTGGTCACCTTTGAAGGAGAGCGACCTGGCTTGAAGGAAGTATTTGCAAGATGGCTGTTTAAAGGGGATTTTTTATGGATTTCAGCTGATTTCTTTTTGCTTTTCTGGTTTGGGTTAGGAGTTCTGGGAGGGCTTTTTCTATCGGTCGGGAAATACAATCAGCGATTGTGCGATATCGTTGCAGGAACAGTCGTTGTTCGAAACAAGCCCGCTGTAACCTATCGTTTAGAAGATATTTTGTCCATTCAGAAGAACTACGAGCACCAACCAACGTATCTTCAGGTGGTTCGCTTTACGGATGAAGAAATGCTTCTGATTAAAAATACGATCCAACGAGTGAAGAAATATCCGAATGAGGAAACCAAACGTTTTGCGGTTGAATTATCAGATAAGGCAGCCCAGTTGATCGGGTTGGATGCAACACCCCCTAAACGACTGGAATTTTTACAAACTTTGTTGCTCGATTATGTCGCACTGACACGTTAAGTTATGGCAAAACTCTGCATTGTACCTACGCCAATTGGCAATCTTGAAGATATTACCTTGCGTGCTTTGCGCATGTTGAGAGAATGTGACCTGATCCTGGCAGAAGATACAAGAGTGACTAAAAAATTGCTGGCTCACTTTGAAATTTCCAAACATGTTCTGCCGTTTCATGCGCACAATGAACACAAAACGCTCAATGGGATGATCGATCGGATTCTTTCGAATCAATTGACTGTTTTAGTATCTGATGCAGGAACTCCTGGGATTTCAGATCCGGGTTTTTTGCTCGCTCGGGAATGTGTAGCACGAGCTATTGAGGTGGAATGTCTGCCAGGTCCAACAGCTTTTGTGCCGGCATTGGTGGCAAGTGGTTTTCCATGTGATCGATTTGTTTTCGAAGGGTTTCTCCCCCATAAAAAGGGACGCCAGACCAAACTTACACGATTAGGTCAAGAAGATCGAACGGTCATTTTGTACGAGTCGCCTCACCGGCTTATCAAGTGTCTGGAGCAGATTTGTGAGTTTATCGGTCCTGATCGCAATGTCTGCGTGGTACGCGAACTTTCTAAATTTTTTGAAGAATACAAACGAGGTACAGCTGCTGCGGTACTCGAACATTACAAAGCACATGCTCCCAAAGGAGAAATTGTAGTACTAATTGAAGGAAAACATGGGAAAAGTGAGCTCTGAGGCCATCTACCTCGTCAGAAAAGGGGATGCTGAGAAAGCCTTTGAACTTCGGGGATTTGAGATCAGCGAACCGGAAGAGGGAGATGTGATGATTGAAACAGAAGCATTCGGACTCAATTTTGCAGACGTGATGGCACGAAAAGGCCTTTATCGTGAAGCTCCACCCATGCCTTGTGTAGTAGGTTATGAAGTAGTTGGAAAGATCGCCAAGATCGGAAAGGGTGTAGCCGAAGAATTAATTGGTAAAAGGGTGGTTGCATTTTGTCGGTTTGGTGGTTATGCCAGGCATGTATTGACCCCGGCACATGCTGTAGCGGAAATTGGTCAAGTGCCTGCTGAAGGGGCAATGGCTCTTTGCACCCAGGCAGTTACGGCCTATTACATGGCGAGTTACCTTGCTCCTGTCCGAAAGGGAGAGCGAGTATTGATTCATGCAGCAGCAGGTGGGGTGGGTACCATTCTCATTCAACTGGCGAAAATGCAGGGTGCAATGGTGTTTGCAAAGGTTGGTGATGCTACTAAGGAATCTCTGGTCCGGACACTGGGTGCTGATCATGTGGTGAACTATAAAGACTCTGATTATGCGGATCAACTTCAAAAGTTACTTGGAGAAAATAGATTGGATGTATCGTTTAATCCATCTGGTGGGTCCACCTTCAAAAAAGACATGTCATTGCTCGGATCTGGCGGAAGGATGATCTTGTTTGGAGGAGCTGAGCTTACCTCGGGAAAATGGGGAATTCTTTCGCAGTTGAATTTCCTTCGTAAAATGGGTTTGGTTATTCCTGTAGGGCTCATGATGAGGTCAAAGAATATTTTAGGCGTAAACATGTTGAAGATCGCAGATCACAAACCTGAAGTATTGACTACCTGTTTGAAGGAAGTAGTGGAATTATACAAAGCAGGCAAACTGATTCCTCAAAAAGGCCAAACGTATGGTTCGGATAATATAGCCCAGGCACATGCCGCACTTGAATCTGGAAATACCACCGGTAAAATAACAGTCTTCTGGAAATAGAATGGTATTGTTTTTGTCATAGCCGAATCGCTAATTTTGCAAACATGATGCGATACGTACTTTTTAGTTTTTTTGGTCTATGTCTGATGCTAACTTCATGCATCGAAATCGTTGATGATATTACGATAAAAAATGATGGTACTGGTACGTTGAAATACACCATTAATTTAAGTTCCAGTAAAGTTAAAATTGGTTCAATACTCGCTCTGGACAGTTTGGATGGTAAAAGGGTCCCTAGCCTGGATGAGATCAAAAATAAAGTGAGCGACTTCAAGTTGAAACTAGCTGCGCAACCCGGAATAACCAATGTGACACTCGATCCGAATTGGCTCGATTACATTTTTAAACTTCAGTGTGATTTTACGAATGTGGCGACGCTTCAAAAGGCTTTAAAAGCTGTGATTGAAGATATTTCCAAGGACAAAACCATTTCCGAGAAAGAATATGACTGGTTAAGTTGGGATGGTCAAAAGTTGATCCGTTCGGTGCCTGAGATCAGTTTGCAAAAGTCAAAAACACTAAAGCAGGAAGAGATTGATCTATTGAAGTTGGGAAGCTATACATCCATTTCCCGTTTCGAACGTTTCGTTGAAAAATTTGACAACCCAGATGCGAAGCTTTCACAGAATAAACTCAATGTGATGGTTAAAACAAATCCATATCTGCTTATGCAGGATCCAAACTTGCTGGAAAACACGATCTATCTGACAACCGTCAAGAATTAGACACTTTATTTTCTTAACTTCGCAGCAGTATGCTGAATTCGAATACCACTAATGGGATGCTGTGCCGTTTAATCACTTTAACGGGGGTACTTTTTGTGTCATTCCAACTCGTAGCACAGCGATCAGAAGAACTGATCCCAAAGGATGCTGCCACCGTTTTCAGCATCAATAATTTCACCCTTCTTCAAAAGATTTCGCTGGATAATTTGGTGAAATATGAGTTCATGGAAGAAGTACAGCAGGAGCTTTTTGATGGTTCTACATCCGGCCGCACATTGAAGGATTCAGGCTTGGATTTTGATCAAAAACTCAATGTGTTTTACGGAAAGAATGACGAATTTGAATTATCCGGATTTACTTTTGGGATTAAAGACAGGAATCAGCTATTTACCGTATTTGACGATTTTGAAAAAGTAGAAAGTCCCTATGAAGGAGTGGATTTTTACAGTTCCTACTTCAACAGTCTCATCGTGAGAGGAACTTCAGCACTCCTTGTCCGAGTGGAGCCTTCAATGGAAAAGGTAGATGCTATGACCGACTCCATTTGGTATGCCAGAGGTAATGCAAATCCGTTCGACATTTACAATTACGATGAGCAGGAATACGAGGAAGGGGAGGATGTTCTCAATGAAGGGGAGGACCAACGTCAAAGTGAAGACCTGACTGACCCAATTGAC
>CAIYQV010000176.1 GCA_903928365.1 uncultured Flavobacteriia bacterium | reverse complement strand
TGAGCATGACCGGAAAAGGAAATGCTGGTCCGTTCAATGGAATACCAGGTGATTTGATCATCTTGGTAGAAGAGGCAGAACATCCTGAATTGAAAAGAGATGGGGAGAATCTTCACTATGAAGCATTTATCAACTTCGTAGATGCAGTCATAGGAGAATCAATCGAAGTTCCTACGGTTTCTGGAAAAGTGAAGATCAAAGTCGATCCGGGTACGCAGAGTGGGAAAGTACTTCGCTTGAAAGGAAAAGGATTACCACATGTTCAACGTTACGGGCATGGCGATTTGTTTGTTCATATTAACATCTGGACACCACAAAAAATTTCAAAAGAAGAAAGAGAGATCCTTGAAAAATTGCGTGAAAGTGAAAACTTCAAGCCGAATCCCGACAAAAAGGACCGTAACTTTTTCGGAAGGATGAAGGACATCTTCAACAGTTGATCGGATGAGGTTCGGTTTTTTGCTTTCAGATTCTGAAACTTCTGTTAATCGTCCGTCAGCTTATTTTTTGACGCTTTTTCTGGTTGTATTAGCTTATGCCATCATGGGTCAGTTGCCATTGACAGTGGTAGTTGCCATGAATCCGGAAGCAATGGAGGCATATCAGTCGGGAAACCTTTTCGGATTGGGAGCAGTTCTTGGTAAAAATCAGTTGCTTTTCCTATTGGTTCTTCCCTTTGTATTTTCACTGCTTGCATTGGTCCTTTCAGCAAAGTTTATTCATAAATGGTCGTTGCGATCCTTGTTTACCTCGGCTGACCGATTCGATTGGAAACGATTTTTTCTTTCTTTTGGAATCTGGGGATTGATCCTTTCTGTCTTTTTGTATGTGCTTACTTTTAAAACAGGGAAGGTCTTTTGGAATTTTAATCCGGCTACATTTTTGCCCTTATTATTGATCAGCCTAATTTTGATTCCAATTCAGACGACTTGTGAAGAAGTGCTATTTCGCTCTTATCTGATGAAGGGTTTTGCAAGAAGTTTTGGAAAAGCATGGATAGCTGTCCTGGTTTCAGGGGTGTTATTTGGATTGATGCATTCGGCCAATCCGGAAATAGAAAGTTTAGGAATGATTGCCATGGTCTATTACATTCTAACCGGAATATTTCTTGGTGTTTTAGCATGGAAAGACAGTGGTTTGGAATTATCGATGGGCTATCATGCGATCAATAATATCTTTTCGGCGCTCATCCTAACGAACGATTGGCAAGCATTTCAAACGGATGCGTTGTTTAAGGATTACAATGAACCTTCATTGGGTTGGGATAGCTTATTGACCGTATTTATCATTCAACCGATACTCATACTTCTGTTTGGGAAATTGTACGGATGGAAATGGAGTCGTGAAGGGTAGTTTGTAATCACACTTTCCTGTCAACAGATTTGTTGGTGACTTGGGACAAAAGATTCATTAAATTTCTATCAACTTTCGCACAGCGTTAGGGAAGTTTTGAGCGAAGGTGCGGTTCTCGACAGCTTTGCTGGCGCAATAGAACAAGAGCACGCAGCTAAAAAAAACTGACTGTTCCGAAGGAAACGCCTTGTGAAAGTTGAAAAAGCAGTTTTTAGTCCTTTTTTCTGCTTCGGCAAAAAAGGACAAGAAGAATTGATTTACCTACGTGTGTGATGTAATATCTTAAAAAGATCACATTGAATAATTCATCAAGGCTCCTTCCTTCAATGAAAAAGGAGAGATCACGATCTCTTTAACATCCAGTTTATTCAGTACCCACCTTGTTTTCACTGCCGCCACAGGGGCCATCTTTTTTCGGATAGGAATGATGCGGTGGTTCTGTTCTCTTTCTTCTTGTGTTGACTTTATGATCTGCTCCAGACAATCGTTCAATTCGTCTCTGCTTAATGTAATAGTTTCAAACCCTGATATAAAATCAGTATCGTGAATGAGTTCGTAGAAGGTCTCAAATGTTCCCGAAGCACCTATAATAATGTCCGCATTCTTTTCATCGAAAAATCCATTCGCTTTCGATTCAAGCCAGTTTTCAATTTGCGCTATTTCTGCTGAATGAAGAGGATCAGAGGTTTGGATCTCTTGATACATGCGTGAAACTCCTATATTGAGGCTGGTGAGAAATTGGATGCCTTCTGCGTCCGCAAAAATAAATTCAGTACTTCCTCCTCCAATGTCCATAATCATTGCCGGTTGCTGGAAGTCGTAAGTGAGTTTAACGCCTTCATAAATAAGCTGAGCTTCCTTTTCACCATCAACAATTTGTATTTCGATCCCGAATTTGTCTTTCACTTCACGGCGAAATGCTACAGCATTGGTAGCGTCTCTTAAAGCGGATGTGCCTATGGCAGTGATCTGAATCACCTCGTGGTCTTCGCAAATTCCTTTGAATTCTCTCATGGCCTGTATCCCTCGAATAAAGGCATCTTCTGAAATAACATTTTGAAGAATTCCTCCCATGCCTAATGCTACACCAATCTTTGTTGAAAGGATCTTATCGAATCGGCCTTCTTGAACATCCGCAATAAGCAGGTTGAAGGTATTCGTTCCCAGATCGATGACCGCTTTGCGCATTTTTATGATCGTTTAAGCCATTTGAATAGAAGTGGAAGTCGAAGTCGGTGACCAAATTGCAGAATACCGTTTTTATAGACTCTTCCTGCTACGATCAGCGTTGAAAATGCGGAAGCTAGCAGGATGAAAAGCGATAACCAGATCTGATATCCTTCACCCGGACCATAGCCCTGGGTTAATCTGACCATCACTGTAACAGGTGAGGTAAATGGAAGGTAGTGGAACCAATCGGCCAACTGACTTTCAGGATTCAGGATCGTATAGTATCCGGCAAAAATGGAAGATCCCAAAAGGAGTATGATCGGAATAATGAATTGTTGTCCGTCACTCTCCGAACCTGTTGATGCTCCAATGGCTGCAAAAAGAGCACTGTAGAATAAATAGCCACCAACAAAGAAAAGTAAGAAATAGAAAATCATCGTGCCGAATTGGATACGCTCAAAAACGAGACTCAGGTATTCATTGTACCCGGTCATTCCACTTTCACCTTGTACAGATTGGAGTAACTCAAAATTGGAGGCATTGAACAGGTCGGGAAACAAATAGATACGCATAAGGTACATACCCATACCGATGATTCCGGCCCAGATAGCAAATTGCAGGAAAGCAGAGATGCCGATACCGATGATTTTACCAGTCAGCAATTGTCGGGGATTTACCGATGCAAGTAATACCTCAATGATACGATTACTTTTTTCGGTCGAAATGCTTCTAAGTACTGTCATTCCGAACAAGAAAATGAAAATAAAAATGATACTTCCAAAGAAAAATCCAGCCCACGCACGAAGATCAGAAACCTCATCAAAAGGGTCATTTACATTTCGAAATGCAACGTTCAAAGGTTGTTTGATCTTTCTAAAATCCTGAACAGATAAGTTCGTGAATCGTTTGATCATTACTTCCTCAATGCGACGCTCTATCTGAAATTGTAAGTGTGTCTGCATGCGCACAGATGGTTTTTCACGGAAGAATACAAAGGCTGTTTTGTTGGAAAGCACCTTTTCATTGATCTCGACCATTGCATCAAAAGATTTGAATTGCTGGGCATCCCTAAATTCTTCCATTTCCACATAGGAATCAGCAAAGGCATAGGTAAGCATTCCGTCTTCCTTTGCCAGTATCTTGTTGTCCATAATCCCAGTAGGATCTGCAATGAGCACATTCCAATGTTGCTTGCCTTCTCCACCGTAGGTGAAAAGAAGATAACTCAAAACAAGAATGACGATTGGACCGAAGATGCTCATGAATAGAAACGATCTTGAACCGATGCGATCTCGTATCTCTCTTTTAGCCAGTAACCAGATATTACGCATTGGACACCTCCTTTTCTTCGCTAACCATTTCTATAAAAATGTCCTGCATTGAAGGTAGAACTTCCCAAGCTGCTTCGATCTGTACTTGACCAATAAGTACTCTTAACAGATCTTCAAAACTATTTTCTCCACGCATTTTCAACTTCGCAACAAAACGATCATCACCAAGGATTTCCTTGTCCACAAGTTCAAATCCTGTCCATAGTGCATTGACAAAAGCAATCATATTTCCTCGGAATCGAACGGCATAATCCCCTTTTTTTCGTTCCTGCTGTAGGTCTGAAACTTTACCTTCCAGGATTTTTTTGGATTGATGTATAAGTGCCGCACGGTCGCAGATCTCTTCGACACTTTTCATATTGTGCGTGGAAAGTATGATCGTTTTTCCTCCTTGTTTCATTTCTCGTAATTCTTGCATGATCAATTCGATGTTCACTGGATCAAAACCGCTGAGGGGTTCATCCAGAATGAGCAATTTTGGATCATGAAGTACAGTGCAAATGAATTGTACTTTTTGCGCCATTCCTTTTGACAATTCTTCGATGCGCTTTTTCTTCCAATCGGCGATTTGAAATTTCTCTAGCCAAAGATCCAGCTGAATTTGAGCCTGTTTAGCGGATAATCCGCGGAGTTGACCAAGGAGTAAGGCATGAGCCTCAACAGTCATACTGCGGTATAGGCCTCGCTCTTCGGGCAGGTAACCAATTAGAGCCAGATGTCTTTCTGTGAAGATCTCACCATTCAAACGAACGATACCGCTGTCTTGCTCCAGAATCTTGTTGATGATCCTGATTAAAGTTGTTTTTCCTGCGCCGTTCGGACCGAGAAGTCCAAATATTTCCCCTTCACTGACGTGCAATGAAATGTCAGACAGAGCTGGTTTTCTGGCAAATGATTTTGAAATATGCTGAACTTCAAGCATTCTTGCGGATTTTATCGTTTAAAGCTACTATTTTTCAATGCGTCGCGAGAAGGCAAAGGATCTATTTTATTCGCTGAGTTTTGTTAACAAAAGCATAATGTCCGTAGTGACAGGAATCAATTTATTCAGGTTGGTTATCTTTACCCAAAGTACTCGAAAAAATGGCTAGAATTCTGATTATTGATGATGAACGTGCGATCCGTCGCGCATTGCGTGAGATTCTTGAATTTGAAGGTTTCGAAGTGGATGAAGCCGAGCAAGGTAAAGAAGGAGTAGATAAAGCGACGAACAAGTTGTATGACGTGATTTTCTGCGATATAAAAATGCCTCAAATGGATGGGATGGAGGTGCTGGCGGCACTGAATGTTGCTAAAGTGGAGGCTCCGGTGATCATGATTAGCGGCCATGGAAATATAGATACCGCGGTACAGGCTATCAAATCAGGCGCCTTTGATTTTATTGAGAAACCACTGGATCTGAATCGTATACTGGTGACTTTGCGCAATGCAAACGACCGCACCGTTCTTGTGGAGGAGACTAAACAGTTAAAAACAACTGTTAAACGAATTAAAGGTAGTACGATCATTGGTGAGTCCAAAGAGATTGAGCAGATCAAGGAAATGATCGAAAAAGTGGCACCTTCTGATGCAAGAGTTTTGATTACTGGAGGTAATGGAACAGGGAAGGAGTTGGTCGCTCGCTCGCTACATGATCAGTCTAACCGGAATAAAATGCCATTTATTGAAGTCAATTGTGCTGCTATTCCATCGGAATTGATCGAAAGCGAATTGTTTGGACATGAAAAAGGGGCGTTTACTTCAGCAGTAAAGGATAAGAAAGGAAAGTTTGAGTTGGCATCAGGTGGTACGATTTTTCTAGATGAGATCGGTGATATGTCAGCCAGTGCGCAAGCAAAGGTACTGCGTGCTCTGCAAGAGAATGTAATCCAGAGGGTCGGAGGTGAGAAAGATATTAAAGTGGATTGTCGTGTATTAGCAGCAACGAATAAGGACCTTCGAAAAGAGATTGAAGAAGGTCGTTTCCGTGAGGATTTGTATCATCGTTTGGCAGTTATTCTCATTCATGTTCCTTCGTTGAACGATCGTAGAAGCGATATTCCATTATTGGCCGAACATTTCATTACACTTGTATGTACAGAACACGGCATTCCGAGAAAGACATTTTCTAAAGACGCGCTGGAAGCATTACAGCAAACCAATTGGACTGGGAATATTCGAGAGCTCCGCAATATTGTTGAGCGTTTGGTTATTCTTTGTGGTCAGGAGATCAAAGGTGCAGATGTAAAAATGTTTGCCAATCCCGGTAGATAATAGATTCTTATTTTCTTAAAAACCATGAATATTTCCAGTATAATGGAAAAATAAGTATTAAAATTTCCATTACGATGGAAAAAATAGTACTTTTGATTCATAGGAATGCGAGATAGAATCATATATCAGTCGTTTGAAAAATGGATGTTCAAACGAAAAACACTCATTCTTACCGGTGCACGCCAGGTAGGGAAGACCACATTCTTATGGGAAATCCTACAAGACCAACCTGATGTATTGTTTTTAAATGCAGATGAACAACGAGTACGCGATCTTTTTGCAGATACAAGTATTCCCGGCTTAAAAGCAATTGTCGGGACACACAAGATTGTTGTGATCGATGAGGTACAGCGTATTGAAAATCCGGGGTTGGTTCTCAAACTATTGCATGATACCTTTACACACATTCAGTTTATCGCAACGGGATCTTCCGCATTAGAGATATCAGATCGCATTTTTGAGCCACTGACCGGCCGACATATTCTTTTTCATCTTTATCCATTCGCACTAAAGGAAATCTATACAGATTCATCTTCGTTTAAAGTGGCAGAAGATCTTCCTTTTCACTTGGTCTTTGGTACTTATCCGGAAGTGACTATTCACAGAGAACTAGCAGAAACAAATTTGAAAAATCTGGCAAATCAATATTTGTATAAGGATGTGCTCGTCTGGAAAGATATTCGTAAACCAGAACTATTGCAGAAATTATTGCAATTACTGGCGTATCAGATTGGGAGCGAAGTGTCTATTCACGAATTGGCGACCACACTAAGAGTTAAATCTGAAACGGTCGAAAATTACCTAGATCTGTTAGAGAAATCATTTGTGATATTTAGACTTGGAGCATATAGTACTAATCCGCGTAAGGAAGTGTCAAAAATGTCAAAGATCTATTTCTGGGACAATGGTATTCGAAATGCGATCATTGAGGATTTCGATTTGCTTCCTCTTCGAAAGGATGTTGGCCAATTGTGGGAGAATTTTTTGATCAGCGATCGAATGAAAATGAATTCTTTTCTCGGACGAGACTTTAAAAGTTATTTCTGGCGTAATTACAATCAGTCCGAAGTGGATTATTTAGAATTGAATAGAAAACAACTTAGCGCATACGAGATTAAATGGAAATTTGACCCGAAGACGAAAATTAGTCGCGCATTCTTAAATCTGTACCCGGATGCAGTCACCAAGATTCTCCATCAAAACAACTTCATGGAATTCTGTGGGGAAGGGAATTAACTTTTCAATAGCGAAATGAACTTCTTTGCCAGTGAGGCGGAGGAATAACGATCCAGATTCGAAGCTTCGTGATAGAGGTTTTGTTTCTTATATGCGAGGAAGCAACTTCTAAGGTAATCCTTGACTTTTTCGGTTTCCTCATATCCTGCAAAAAGCCCGGCATCCGTATAATGCATGGCTGATTCAAGATCGCTTTCCGTTTCACCGATGGCGAGTATAGGACGTTTGGCGCCGAGGTATTCAAAGAACTTACCAGTAAGAATTCCTTTTACATTTCCTGTTCGGTTTGCAACCAGCAACAAAAGTTGTGTTTTTCGTTGCATCTCAAGGCTTTCCTGATGTGAAATCGCCGGAATTTGAACCAGGAATGGCTTGAGTCCGGCTACGTTTGCGTTTTCAATTACCTGAAAATCGACTGGTCCAACCAATTTGATCTGTAGTGAATTGCTTAATTCGGGTATTTCGAGAATCAATGCTTTTAAAGCATCCCACATTACCTGTGGATTTCGAGCAAACGGCATGGACCCGAAATGTGCGAGCGTGAATTTGTCATCCAGCTCGATAGTCTTTGAGTCAAATTCAGGAAATATAAATCCATTGGTGATGACTTCCACTTTGCGTTTACCAATTCGTTCGAGATCGTTTGCTCCTGATTCACTGATAGTAACTATTTTATCAGCTTCCTCCAAAACAGATTTTTCTAGTTTTTTATGCCGTTTGTCAGCCCATTTACCTGGAAGAAGGTCCTGATAGAAGTCGATCTCTGTCCAGGGATCTCTAAAATCAGCTACCCATTGTATTTTAGGATGTCTTTTTTTTAATTCCTGGCCGATCAGATGCATGCTATGCGGTGGGCCCGTGGAAATTATGGTGCCTATTTCAGGATGATCGATCAGATAGCGGTCCAAAAAACCAACACTGGGTTTGATCCAGAAAACGCGCGCATCCGGTATGAATAGATTGCCCCTAACCCAAATAATGAAGCGTTGAAACAGGCTTCCTTTTTGCTGTTGCGTGATGCCGGAACCCTGATTGGGATTATTTTTCTTTCCCAGGTATTTATGCGGTTCGAAAATGGGCTTTCGGATGATTGTCAATTCTTCTGCAATATCCTTATTCAACGATTCGTCGATGGTCGGCCATGCTGCGTTTTCAGGGCAATAGACATGCAGATTCCAACCATTTTCTTTGAAAAAGCGTGAAAACCGCAACCACCGATGAACACCTGCCCCACCGGCTGGAGGCCAATAATAGGTTATCAACAGGGCTGTGCGTTTCTGTTCCAAATTCAGAGTTTTTCTCTAACCTCCTGAATTGCCGCTTGAAGTCCGGAAGGATTTTTACCACCAGCTGTAGCAAAGAAAGGTTGACCTCCTCCGCCACCTTGGATATGTTTTGAAACTTCCCTCACGAGCTGTCCAGCATTTAAGCCTTTGCTCTGAATCACATCATCTGACGCAATGATACTCAAGGTACATTTGTCTCCTTCGTTACCTCCTATGACACCAACGAAACTGTTTAATTCTCCTTTCAATTGAAACAAAATATCCTTGATAGAGCCCCCATCCAAGGGAACAATCGTTCCTAAGAAATTCACTCCATTAATTTCTTCAATTAATTTTTTAAGATCTCCTTTTACATTGAGCGCTTTTTCCTTTTGAAGTTGTTCGATCTCTTTGGTGAGCTGATTATTCTTAGAAATGAGGTCCTCTACCGCTTTCAAAAGATCTTTTGGATTTCGCAAACTTATCGCCACGGCATCCAGTTGATCAGCTTTTTCACGGAAGTATTTTTCAGCCGTAGCGGAGGTGATCGCTTCGATCCTTCTTACTCCTGCGGCAACAGCTGATTCGGAAGTGATCTTGAATAAACCTATTTTTCCTGTTGAGGATACATGTGTTCCTCCACACAATTCAACGGAGTTTCCAAATTTGATGACTCGCACGGCATCGCCATATTTTTCTCCAAACAGGGCCATCGCACCCATTTCAAGGGCCGTGTCCATCGGGACATTTCTTCGTTCGTCAAGTGCAATATTTCGATGTATTTCTTCCGTCACCAATGCTTCGATCTGTGCCATCTCGTCATCCGTGACTTTAGAGAAATGGGAGAAGTCGAAACGAAGGTATTCCGGATTCACCAAAGATCCTTTTTGCTCCACATGCGTTCCTAGAACTGATCGCAGCGCGTGGTGAAGCAAGTGTGTTGCTGAGTGATTGCTCGCTGAAGCCTCTCTTTTAGATAGGTTTACCGTTGCCTTGAATATCGATTTCGGATCCAAAGGCATAGCTTCACACAAGTGAATGATCAGGTTGTTTTCCTTTTTGGTGTCGAAGATGGTTGTTTTCTGACCGTTTGATTCTAAAGATCCTTTGTCTCCCACTTGACCTCCGCCTTCAGCATAGAAAGGTGTACGATCCAGCACGAGTTGATAGAATTCCTTTTGTTTTTGAATTACTTTACGGTACCGCAAGATCTTCACATCGGTAGTTAACTGATCGTATCCTACAAATTCGGTTTGACCTTCACCGTGTACATCCACCCAGTCGTCTGTTTCTATGGATGTTGCAGAACGTGAACGGTCTTTTTGCTTTTGTAGTTCTTCATTGAAAGCGGCTTCATCAATGCTTAATTCATTTTCTCTGGCAATGAGGGAAGTAAGATCTACCGGGAAACCATAAGTGTCATATAATTCAAAAATGGCCTTTCCATCAATGATGTCATTCATCGACTGTTTAGTCGATTCAATAATGGTGTCTATGCGCTTCAACCCTTGATCAAGCGTTCGGAAGAAACTTGCTTCTTCTTCACGAATTACTTTTTCAACCAACGATTTCTGCTGCACCAACTCATGGAATGGATTGCCCATTTGTTCACACAAAACATTTGACAGGTCACAAAGGAAAGGCTCTTTTAATCCAAGTGTTTGGTAACCATATCGAACGGCTCTTCTTAAAATTCGTCTGATCACATAACCTGCACCATTACTGGAAGGTAATTGTCCGTCGGCAATGGAGAATGCGATAGCGCGAACGTGGTCTGCGATCACACGAAGAGCAATGTCCACTTCTTCGAGTTTCCCATATTCCACGTTGGCCACTTTTTCCATGTGTTGAATGAGTGTTTGAAACAGGTCGGTATCGTAATTGGAGGTTTTTCCCTGCAAGGCCATTGCCAGACGTTCCAATCCCATTCCTGTATCCACATGTTTTGCGGGAAGAGGTTCTAATGAACCATCTGCTTTTCTGTTGAATTGCATGAAAACGTTGTTCCAGATCTCGATTACTTGTGGGTGGTCGAAATTCACGAGGGTTTTTCCGTCAACATGATCTCTCTCTGCTTTTGATCGCATGTCAACGTGGATCTCTGTGCAAGGTCCGCAGGGTCCAGTATCTCCCATTTCCCAGAAATTATCTTTTTTGGAAGCCAGGATAATGCGGTCTTCGTGGATGTATTTCTTCCAGATGGTAAAACTCTCCTCATCTCTCGGTACGTTGTCTTTGGTGTCTCCTTCGAAAACAGTCACATATAGCTTGTCCTTAGGGATCTTGTAAACCTCCGTTAAGAGTTCCCAGGCCCATCCAATGGCTTCTTCCTTGAAATAATCTCCAAACGACCAGTTTCCGAGCATTTCGAACATGGTGTGGTGATAGGTGTCCACGCCTACTTCTTCTAAGTCATTATGCTTTCCTGAAACGCGTAAACATTTCTGTGAATTGGCCACGCGCTTGTTTTTAGGAACAGCATTTCCCAGGAAAAAATCTTTAAACTGATTCATCCCGGCATTGGTAAACATGAGGGTGGGATCATTTTTTACCACCATTGGTGCTGATGGAACGATATCGTGTCCTTTGGAAGCGAAAAAATCAAAAAACTGCTGACGTATTTCGGAAACTTTCATGATCTGTTTGAACGTATTTTAACGGTTGGCAAAGTTAGTTTATTTCGTCAGATGCCATTCGTTTGAGGCATACAATGTCAGTAATTCTGTCAATTCGACATGAATTTTATGTGATTCGGAATTGACTTCTGACAAATTGCAAGTATTTCATGTCAGTAAATCCGGTGGCATAAAGATTGACTTGTCGCGGCAGGTTTGAAACCGCAATAATTTACAACGAAATGGGAAAAATAATTGGAATTGACTTAGGAACTACCAACTCTTGTGTTTCTGTAATGGAAGGAAATGAGCCGGTAGTTATCGCTAACTCAGAAGGAAAAAGAACAACTCCTTCAGTAGTAGCATTCGTGGAAGGTGGCGAGCGCAAAGTGGGTGATCCTGCAAAGCGTCAGGCGATCACCAACCCAACTAAAACGATCTATTCGATCAAGCGTTTCATGGGGTCTTCATTTGACGAAAGTAAAAGAGAAGCTGACCGTGTGCCTTACGAAGTAGTAAAAGGAGATAATAATACACCACGTGTTAAAATTGACGATCGTTTGTATTCGCCGCAAGAAATCTCTGCAATGGTCCTTCAGAAAATGAAGAAGACAGCGGAAGATTACCTTGGTCATGAAGTTACTGAAGCCGTTGTGACTGTTCCTGCATACTTTAATGATGCACAGCGTCAAGCTACGAAAGAAGCAGGTGAGATCGCAGGGTTGACCATCAAGCGTATCATCAACGAGCCAACAGCAGCTGCATTGGCTTACGGATTGGATAAAAAAGGGATTGATCAAAAGATCGTCGTTTTCGATTTTGGCGGAGGCACACATGATGTATCCGTACTTGAATTGGGAGATGGTGTTTTCGAAGTATTGGCTACGGATGGAGATACTCATCTTGGCGGAGATGACGTGGATGACGCAATCATCAACTGGTTGGCGGATGAGTTTAAATCGGATGAAGGTGTAGATCTTCGTCAGGATCCAATGGCATTGCAGCGTTTGAAAGAAGCTGCTGAAAAAGCAAAGATCGAACTTTCGTCGACAACAACTTCAGAGATCAATTTGCCTTATATCATGCCTGTAAATGGTATTCCAAAACATTTGGTACGAACTCTTCAGCGTGCAAAATTTGAGCAGTTGATTTCAGAGATCGTTGAGCGTACAATCGCTCCTTGTCGTTCGGCTTTGCAAAATGCTGGACTTTCAATAGGTGATATCGATGAAGTAATTCTTGTTGGTGGTTCAACGCGTATTCCGATCATTCAGGATGCTGTGCAGCGTTTCTTTGGAAAAGCACCTTCTAAAGGTGTAAACCCTGATGAGGTGGTAGCACTAGGAGCTGCGATTCAGGGAGGTGTATTGACAGGTGAAGTGAAGGATGTGCTTCTTTTGGATGTGATTCCGCTTTCTTTGGGAATTGAAACGATGGGAGGTGTATTTACAAAGTTGATCGAAGCGAATACGACCATTCCTACAAAGAAGTCGGAAGTGTTCTCTACGGCATCAGACAGTCAGCCATCCGTGGATATCCATGTATTACAGGGTGAACGTGCCATGGCGAATGACAACAAAACATTGGGTCGTTTCCAATTGACAGACATTCCACCAGCACCTAGAGGTGTTCCGCAGATCGAAGTGACATTTGATATTGATGCAAATGGGATCATGAATATTTCTGCGAAGGATAAAGGAACCGGTAAGCAGCAATCGATCAAGATAGAAGCATCTTCAGGTTTGTCTGACGAAGAGATCCAGCGAATGAAAGCAGAAGCAGAAGCGAATGCAGAGGTGGATAAAAAACGCAAAGAAGAAGCTGAATTGGTTAATAAAGCTGATTCTACGATCTTCCAGACAGAGCGTCAGTTGAAAGAGTACGGAGACAAACTTCCTGCAGACAAAAAGCAGTTGATTGAGGATGCTCTTGGAGAATTGAAGAAGGAGTTTGCAGCGAAGAACTTGGCAAATCTTGAGCCTGCTATGGAGAAATTAAATAATGTCTTCCAGGCAGCTTCCCAAGATATGTACAACGCTGCTAATGCAGGTGGTGCAGAACCAGGTGCAGAACAAACTTCAGGAAATCCTGCGGACGAAGTAACGGATGTGGATTTTGAAGAAGTCAGTGATAAAAAGTAATCCGAAAGGATGAGAATAAAAAAATGGGAGTCGAAAGGCTCCCATTTTTAGTTTATTATAGTTCCTATTATCCCTTTTCCATTCGATCACTCTTGTTCATTTTAAGGGTGCTTTTGTCTTTGGAATAGTCTTCGTAATCCTCAATGATCTCCTGTTCATATTGTTTGGTGACGGAAATTGGAATATATTCTACCATTACGTTTGTTTTATCGAGACCGAAGTCTTCAGCCGGTTTGAGTCCTGTAGATTTCACAAAACGATAAGCTTTGACGCAAAGACTTTGAAAAGCGGTCAGCTTGTTATCCATCGCCACGCGCGAATTCAAAACTATAAATTTATAATCCGGCTCATCGAATTTTCCTCTTACACTTTCAAACACACTTTCACCGGTTAACTCACCTTTTTCGATCATTTTTGAGTGAATCTTACGCATCATGTACTCTATGCGGTGTTCTTCTTTGAAGCCTAGCTGAAGGTTCACGTAATAACAATGTTTGTCGATGACTTCATTCACTGTGTAATGCACTCCCCACGGATCACTGAGTATATCGAGATGTAAAAACCAGTATACTCCCGCTTTTCTTGGGCGTTTTTTGAAAAGTGAAAAATAGACTGTGGAATCTAGTTTATTTGGACTGTTACTGCGTGTAGGATATACAAGGTTTGATGCTTCGTATTGAATGCCCGGATCATTTCTTACTGCATTGAGCAAGGGAATAACCTTTTTCATGGAAATATATTCCGTGATGGATTTTCTTAATTGCTTCGCTTTGTAATATAGAAAGAGAATCATAAAGAAAGATGTGGCGAGAATTAATGTGAACCAACCGCCATGAACGATCTTACCAAGATTGGATAGTAGGAATATTCCCTCGATCGTTAGAAAAATGGCAAAGATACCAAGGTAGAATGGTCTTGTTTTAGGGTATTTTAATAGTAGTAAATAGCAAAGAAGTATGGATGTCATAACCATGTCAATGGTAATCGCAAGTCCGTAAGTTGCCTCCATATTGGATGATTTTCTGAAGACAGCAATAACAAGCAGACAGCCAAACATTAAAACCCAATTCACGAATGGAATATAGATCTGGCCTTGATGATCAGAAGGGTATTTTACTTTCAGGTTTGTCCATAAATTTAATTTGATGGCTTCGTTCATCAAGGTAAATACTCCCGTGATCAAAGCTTGAGAAGCAATAATCGTTGCGGCTGTTGCTATTCCAATGGCAAAAGGAAGAATATCTTTTGGAACCATCGCATAGAATACCGTTTGTTTTGGAGCGAGAGCAAAACCATCTTGCAGGCACAGAGCTGATTGGCCCAGGTAGTTGAGAACCAATAGTGAACTCATCACTCCCCAACTAATACGAATATTATGTTTGCCGCAGTGTCCCAGATCAGAGTATAACGCCTCCGCTCCGGTGGTACAAAGAAATACGGCACCGAGTACCCAGAATCCACCTTCAACATTGAAGATGAGATTGTAAGCCCAATATGGATTGAAAGCGCCAAGTACAGTAGGGTTTTTAGCGACATTGATTACACCAAGATATCCAAGGAAAATGAACCAAACGAGCATTACCGGTCCGAATGCTTTACCGATTGCAGAAGTGCCGAATTGCTGCACAGAAAATAAAGCTACGATAATACCAACTACAACAGGGATAACGGGAAAATCAGGATTGATGTTATTGATCCCTTCAACAGCTGAAGAAATGGATATCGCAGGCGTAATGAATCCATCAGCCAACAATGTGGCACATCCTACAAGTGCTGGTATGATAACCCACTTAATCCGTTTGGCCTTCAATAATGCGAAAAGCGCAAATATTCCTCCTTCACCTTTATTATCGGCATTCAATGCGAAATAGATGTATTTCACGGTTGCCAATAGGATAAGCGTCCAAATCACACTTGAAAGGCCTCCCATGATCAGATCATGATTAAAATTCGTTCCCTGACTCGTAATTGCTTGAAAAACATAGAGTGGGGAAGTACCGATATCTCCAAAGACGATCCCGATGGTGATCAGTACTCCGGCCACAGAGGCCTTGTGCGTATTGAATGACATATTCGAAATTTGAACAAATGTAATTCAATTCAAAACATGCGAAATAAAAGATAAAAAAAATCCCGATCATTTGACCGGGATTCCTACTATACAGAGTTTAATCTTGTTATTTCTTCACTGCGTCCACTACCGCCTTGAATGCTTCAGGGTGGTTGAGCGCCAGGTCAGCCAAAACCTTACGGTTTAGCTCGATACCGCTCTTGTGAACAGCTCCGATGAATTGAGAATAGCTCATTCCGTGCGCTCGGGCACCCGCATTGATACGAGCGATCCAAAGTGAACGGAAGTTTCTTTTCTTTTGCTTACGACCTTCATAAGCATAGTTCAAACCTTTTTCAACTGCATTTTTTGCAACGGTCCAAACATTTTTTCTGCGACCAAAGTAACCTTTGGCCAGTTTCATCAAGTTTTTTCTACGAGCTCTTGAAGCTACGTGATTTACTGATCTTGGCATAATCTTTAGTTTTTTGATAAAGAGTGCAACATTTTCTCAGTTGACTTAGTTACTCGTTACCGGGTTAAACAATTAATAAACCTTTGTGCTTTCGTCAGCCGCGGCTGATTACTTCATGCACAATTGCAATTTAACATTTGACACATCAGACTCGTGAACAAGTCCTGCTGCTGTCAAGTTACGCTTACGTTTAGTCGACTTCTTTGTTAAGATGTGACTTTTGAACGCGTGCTTTCTTTTGATCTTACCGCTTCCAGTGATCGTGAATCGCTTCTTTGCACTGGATTTAGTTTTCATTTTTGGCATCTCTCTTCGTTTTAAAGGTTACCTCTGTATAGCTTCTTGTAAGGTAGTTTCAAAAATAATGCTGCGCTAACGCTTGCATATTATCAAAAGCTACGCTTTTTCTTATTTCATTTTCGGGTTGATCATAATGATCATTCGTTTCCCTTCCAGTTTTGGAAGCTGCTCCACAGCTCCTATATCAGAAAGTTCCTGAGCAAATTTCAACAACAAAATCTCACCTCGGTCTTTGAATACGATCGTTCTTCCACGGAAGAATACGTAAGCCTTTACCTTGTTTCCTTCTTCCAAAAACTTGCGAGCGTGCGCCAGTTTGAAATTGAAATCGTGGTCATCCGTGTTTGGTCCAAATCGAACTTCTTTCAACACGACCTTACTTTGTTTTGCCTTAAGCTCCTTTTCTTTTCGCTTCTGGTTGTAAAGAAACTTACGGTAATCCATGATCTTACATACAGGAGGAACAGCATTGGGTGAGATCTCTACGAGATCCAATTCCTGCTCTTCAGCCATTCTAATAGCATCCGAAGTTGCCATTACTTTAGGCTCCTGTCCTTCTAAAACCAAACGGATCTCACGCGATAAGATCTTATCATTGATCTTGTGCTTTTCCGTTTCTTCTCTTCTTACAAAAGGTTTTTTCGTGTTTTTTCTCATTCAGTTTTTTATGCATTTGACGCCAATTCTACTTCGATCGTTTTCTGAACTGTTTGAGCAAATCCCTCTACGTTCATACTTCCAAGATCTCCCTTCCCGCGTTGACGAACAGACACTTGTTCGTTTTCCGCTTCTTTCTCACCAACGATGAGCATGAATGGGATTTTTTTAAGTTCCGCATCACGGATCTTCTTGCCGATCTTTTCGTTTCGGTCGTCAACAAAGCCGCGAATATCGTAATTATTTAGCATATCTGAAAGTTTTTCTGCGTAGGCATTGAATTTCTCAGATATCGGTAAAATGGCGAATTGCTCAGTGGAAAGCCATAATGGGAAATCACCGGCACAATGTTCAAGTAATACGGCCACAAAACGCTCCATGGAACCAAAAGGCGCTCTGTGGATCATTACTGGTCGGTGTTTCTGATTGTCTGCACCGGTATACTCGAGTTCAAATCGCTCCGGTAAATTGTAATCAACCTGAATAGTTCCCAACTGCCATTCGCGTCCCAGGGCATCTTGAACCATGAAATCGAGTTTCGGACCGTAGAAGGCAGCCTCTCCGTAGGCAACAACTGTAGGCAATTCTTTTTCTGCAGCCGCTTCTATGATAGCACGCTCAGCTTTTTCCCAGTTTTCATCACTTCCGATGTATTTAGTCGGATTTTCGGGGTCGCGAAGTGAGATCTGTGCTTTGAAGTTTACGAAATCTAATGTTTTTAAGACATAAAGAACGATGTCGATCACATTCTTGAATTCATCCTTGACCTGTTCTTGTGTACAGAAAATGTGTGCATCATCTTGCGTAAATCCTCGTACACGAGTCAAACCATGCAATTCACCAGATTGTTCATAGCGGTAAACGGTTCCGAACTCAGCAAATCTAGCTGGTAAGTCTTTGTAGGAACGAGGTTTAGACTTGAAAATCTCACAGTGGTGTGGACAGTTCATTGGTTTCAAATAGAACTCTTCGTCAACATCCGGTGTATGGATCGGCTGAAAACTATCCGCGCCGTATTTCGCGTAGTGCCCTGAGGTCACATACAATTCTTTATTTCCAATATGCGGTGTGATCACTTGATCATATCCCGCTTTTCGCTGTGCTTTTTTCAGGAAGTTTTCCAGTCTTT
>CAIYQV010000175.1 GCA_903928365.1 uncultured Flavobacteriia bacterium | reverse complement strand
CGTGCTTCAGGAACAAAGTCAACCGTTAAAACATACTTTTCTCCTAATGCCTACTTCATGCCAGATTCCGCTTATTCATTCTCTCATGAATCGAGCTTCATGGAATTGAAACCTCATACCTTTTATCAACCCGTGCTTAAAAAAGTGCTTTTAGGAAACAACCCAAGTATTTCAGCACCTTCGACCGCCGTTCAACTTCCTATGGAAGTCGGAATAAAGATCCCTGTTGACAAAACCTTGGAAAACAGATGGTTCCTCACTCGAACAAAATCCAATGGGCGTGAAAGCGCTATCGACAGCAGGGTCAGTTCCGGGTGGGTTTATGGTGAAACCAAAGGTGTAGGTTCTTTTCAATTACGACAAGACAATACCCCTCCTAAAGTGACGCCATTGGGATTCAGCACAAATCAAACCATTACACAAAAACAAATGAAATGGCACGTTGTTGAGGTATTGACCGAACTCAAGGACTACGACCTATTCATAGACAATCAGTGGCATCTTCTGGAGTTCGAACGCAAAGGAAATTATTTAATTTTCAATACACCCAAATCACTCAAAGGCAAGAAAGCTGTCGAACTGGTCGTTTCGGATCAATGCGGAAATAAAACTGTTTGGAAAGGAACTTTATCCTTTTGATCTAATCCTCTTCTCCTTCTTCGTGATCTTCTTCCAAATCTAAGGATGCATCCGTACTCGCGCCTGTTCGAATCTCAGTGTGTCGGATCTCCCCTCCTGAAGTACCGGTTTGCTTGCCAAGAAAAATCGTTACAAGAGACAATGCCAAAACCGCATAACTCAGAAGTCCTGAAAACGATTTCCCTTTCCAGCTTGCCCACAAGGCAAGTAGGGAAGCAAGACCAAGTAAATAACTTAAAATCGCCATGGACTCAGCTTTCTCTTCATGTTCATGAATCAACCTGTGTGAGACACCACTTAATTCTTCAACAACCTCTTCGGCTCCCTCTCCCGAATTCATTGCCATCGCAGCTGATACCGCACCGATAGTAAAAAGGAAATAGGCAGTTCTCTTCACCATTTCTGTTTTAAATCCGATTCCAATGGCTAAAACGATCAATCCTGCGATTGGAAAAATGATCGGTAAATGATTTACTACTAAATGAAAATGTGCACTGTTCATGATTTATTTGTTTGTTTATAAATTTGGTTAACCCGCTATTGAAACTCCAATGAGCTTACCTATTCCAAAGGTAATCGCTGCCGCCATAAGTCCAAATATAACTTGTCTGAAGCCGGAAAACAATACATTTCGTCCCGTAAAAAGAGTGATCGCTGATCCTATTAGGAAGAGTCCAACCACACTGAAGCAGGTACTCAAGATAATAGCTGTTATCCCTGACCAAAAGAAAAATGGCAGGACAGGAATGATTGCGCCTATAGCAAAGAGGAAAAAAGATGACAAAGCCGCCTCCATAGCAGAACCCTTTAACTCCTCTGCATTGATGCCCAATTCTTCTTTGACAAGAATACTGTGAGCCAGTTTGGTATCCGCCATCAACTCATCTACAATTCTATTCGCCTCAACTTCAGGAATTCCTTTCGCCATATAAATGAGTTTGAGTTCTTTCCGCTCCCCTTCTGGATTTGTTTCCAATTCTTCCATCTCAAGTTGCATCTGATTCTCATATAATTCCTGAGAACTTTTAACTGAAATCCATTCTCCTAAAGCCATGGACAATGCTCCAGCGAGCAATCCTGCAATACCGGCAAGAAGTACTCCCTCCTGACCACCTGTAGTAGCACCAGCAATTCCCATTACCAAACTGAAGTTGGAAACCAACCCATCATTTCCGCCTAATACAGCTGCACGAATGGCATTTCCTCCAACCGAACGGTGCCGTTTTTCAAAACGAGATAGCTGATGGCCCGCAATTCTCGTATCATTATCCAATATGGATCTGAGAATACGTACATGTGAATCTTCATTACCCGTAAGTTTCACCTTATGTTTCTTCTTCTGAGAGACAACCGCATCAGCGAGGTTCTTCTCCGTATCCATCAGAGCACCCAACACATAGTCATACCCAAAGATGCGTCCTATAGCGTTGATGGTTTTAGCCCTCCAGGATGGATGACACATTTCATTTAAATCAAGCTTGTTTGAATCAGCAAATGCCTTAGCATGACTCAATTCGATCTCACTCATTTGACGAAATACGTCAGCCAAGATCTCGTCCTCCTCATTCTCCGCTAATTTACTGTACAAGAACCAGGCATCTATTTCCGTTTGAATTGCATTCATATCAGTACGCCCACAGTTTAGATGTGGATACTCCGTGACATGAATTACATGCTCCCGTTGAAACAGCGGTTGACATATAATTTGTCACACCTGTCGGACCAGTAATAGCAGGATACAAACCAGAAACAGCCATTGTTTCGGTAGTAAAGAAGTTGCCTTTCGCATCAACGGGTATCGAATATTTAAGTTGTCCCCCGCCATTTGGCTGAGTGTAGAACTTTACGGTTCCCGAACTCAGATGAGATGCGATGAGACTGTCACATACGCTACCGGCTGCCTGAAAGCATCCTTCTCCTTCCCCTCCGGCAACGTGACAATTCAGACAGTTCATTCCAAAATTATGACTGCGACTCTGTCCGGCAACACTGTTGTTACTTTCCTTACAATTTCTGTCCTTTCGGCAAGCAAGTAACGAAAGGGTAACCAAGCCAATACCGAAACCGATCAATGCAAAACTGTTACTTCTCATATTCTTATTAATTATTCAATAAATCTATTCTTCTCCTTTGATGATCAGAGCTGACATAATCTCATAAGCGCCTTTCAGAACCAAGGGATCATTCATGGATCTCGCATTATTTACAAATTCAATGGCAGATCTGGTTTCATCTGAACTTATGACTCTTACCTCTTCAGGTATAAACGTCGACAACTTTCCTTTCTTATATTTTTCATAAAACACCACCGTCTTTCCATTTAATTCCACAATGGATTCAGAAGGAATACAATATGCTTCCTTTTCTCCAGTGTAAATGGCTGCCTTAAAATAGGAACCCGGAGCAATATTGCTGTTTTCCTTGTTGAGGTGACAGTGAACTTTAACTGTTCGATCGTTTCCAATCTCTTTACCTATTAAAAAAACCGAGGCATCCATTGGATCATTACCTGTGGCAAATGAAAGCTGCACCTTTTGTCCTATCTTCAGATGCTTGACATCTTTTTCAAAAACAATAACCTCTGCATGTGCATGTTTCAAGTCAATAACCTCCAGAAGATGATCGGTAGGATCGGCATACGCTCCAACATCCACTGATACCTTCGTGACCACACCCGTAAACGGAGCCGTTACTGCGATGGTACGTTGAAGGTCTCCCGCATCAAGCTTCGTCATGTTTACCCCCGCCATCTGCAATTTTGCTTTCAACCCGCTTTTTCGTGCCAATGCAGACGAACATTCTGCCTTAGCTTGCTGCAGATTTTTCAAAGTTCCAGCCTCCTGAGAAGCCAATTTTCGCTGACGATCAACTTCTGCCTGCAAAAACTCGAGGCTACTCATTACCTCAAGGTAATCCTGCTGGAGTTGTATGAGGTCGGGATGCTCGATCGTCAATAAGGTTTGTCCTTTAGTAACGCTCATTCCATCCAAAACGTTGAGTGATTTGATGAAACCACCCAGCTGAACAGAAATAACTGTTTTATTTTGTGGAGGCACTTCGATGGTACCATTCGCATACAGTGTCAATCCTATTAACTCAAGCTTTGGTGTTTCAAGAGATATTCCGGCGTTTTGAATCTGTTCATCGTTCAGTGTGACCACATTCTGATCAACGGCAGCAGTTGTATCTTTTGGTGTTTCTTTGGATCCACAACTTCCTAAGAGGAGGAGCAGAATGATTGTATATAAATTACTCTTATTCATTTCTTTAATTATTCAAATTATACCACTCCAATGCATTTTTATTCATGTTTAGCTGATGAACGATTTCAAGAAAATCGAGCTCAATTTCAAGTGCAGATTGTTTTGACTGCAAGTAATCAATCAAAGAGATTTCTCCTGACTCCAAAAGGTAAAACGCTTGTCGTTCCATGATCATCATTTCATTTAATAACTGATTCTTATAGAGTGTGTAAGCATCTTGTAAATTCACTTTTTCATTAATCAGTTGTAGGTAATTCAGTGTGAGTTCCCTGTTTGCCTGATCTCTGTATAAACTATTCTGCTCCTGATCCATTTGAATGACTTCTAAATTGCGTTTTGTCGAACCGTAAAACAAAGGAAGTTGCAAGCCAATCTGAGCTGCCTGAAAACGATCAGATTGCATGTATGTAATGTCTTCACCGGGAGAAAGCGTGTGTACTCCGACAAGCGTCTGGTTCACATACCCCAGAGAAAGATCTGGTAAGGCTCTGGACTTGATGACTTCCTTCTGCTTTTCTAGCTCTGTTGACTTTGCGTCAATGACCTTTAAAGAAGGATGATCCTTCAAAATGGTTGTGTCAAGTTGCGCTGTAGTTAATGAAAAATCATACTCCTTCCAAACAGTTGTCACTCCTGTTGTTACTCCAAGTAAGACCTGCAATCTATTTTCTGCATTTCTTATCTCGAGTTGATTCGTTTTAAGCGTATGTTTTAATTGCTGTGATCTGGTAGTGATCAAGGTTTCATCAAGCTTGGTAACGTCTTTTAATTCGTATTTCAGCTTGTATTTTTCTGCAAGCAACGTAAATAGTGAATCCTGCCGAACCAGAACGGCCTGTCTTGCTTTCAGATAATTGATCCGGTCATACACATCACTTATTTGCTTTGAAATATCTTTCCATACCACTTGCTTTTCCTGTTCAGCGGTTGCAGCTCTGGCGGTTCCCAAATCCTTTTCTTTCTTAAAAACCGTTGGAAATGGGACAGTTTGTGACAAAGTGATGTTATTATCCTTTTTATAGTAGGAATTGTATTGCCCCATCATGAACTGCATATCCGTTTTTGGCAACTCCATCCGACTCTTTGCCAGGAGTTCCTCTTTCTGGATCTGCAAGTCAGCAGAGCGCATCAACGGATGTTCTGATTTCGCTTTAGAAAGACACTCCTCCAAGGACAACGACTGTAAATTCTGTCCATAAAGGAAAGAAGTTCCAAAAAGCAATGGCACAAGAAGAATGGCCGTTTTCCTACGTTTACCGGAAGATTTCTTTTCTCTTTCAGAAAATAAATAAAAGATCGGAAGCACAAAAAGTGTCAGAATGGTTGCTGTAACTAATCCTCCAATGACAACAGTGGCTAATGGCTTTTGTACCTCCGCTCCGCTTCCATGTGAGATCGCCATAGGAAGAAATCCTAATGAGGCAACCAATGCTGTCAGTAAAACCGGACGCATTCGAGCACGGGTACCAAGCAAGACAATCCGCAATTTATTGGTATAACCCTCTTTCTTCAGAGCATTAAACTCCGAGATCAATACGATCCCATTAAGCACAGCCACACCGAATAAAGCTATAAATCCTACTCCTGCCGAAATAGAAAAAGGCATTCCCCTCATTCCCAAGGCAAGAATTCCTCCCAACGCAGCCAGCGGTATTGCTGAGAAAATCAGAACAGCTTGCTTCAAAGACTGAAAGGTAAGGTACAGTAGAAAAAAGATCATAAAGAGCGATACAGGAACAGCAATTGAGAGCCTCTTACGAGCATTTTCGAGGTTCTTGAAGGTTCCTCCGAATGTTGGATAATAGCCAGCCTCGAAATGAACATCGGTATCTATTTTGCCTTTTAATTCATTCACGATACTTTCCACATCTCTTCCACGCACATTGAATCCCACGATGATCCTACGTTTTGCTTCGTCCCGCTGAATCTGATTCGGTCCTTTTTTGAGTTCTACCTTAGCGAGCTGTTCCAACGGTACCTGAACTCCCAATGGAGAAGTTACCGTCACCGACTTTAGATCATTCATGGACATTCGGCTCATAGAGTCCAGCTTAACTACCAGATCGAATCGTTTCTCCCCTTCGAAAAGCAAACCCGCTGATTGACCGGCAAAACTGATATTAATCGATCGATTCACATCTTCAATACTGATATTATACTTGGAAAGAGCCTGTCTGTCATAAGAAACGATTAATTGAGGCAAGCCTGTGACTTGCTCTACATACACATCTTGCACACCTGAAATATGCGACGAAAGTTTTCCTATCTGCTCTGCATACAAACTAAGCTTGTCAAGGTCCTCACCATATACCTTTACCACCACATCTTGTTTAGCACCGGTCATCAACTCATTGAAGCGCATCTGAATGGGTTGTTGAAAACCAAAAGAAATACCCGGGATATTTGCCTCTAGAAATGTTTGCATTTTCTCCGCAAGTTCTTCTTTGGAATCAGCAGAGACCCATTCATCCTTGTCCTTTAGAATAATCATCAGATCACATGCTTCCATTGGCATCGGATCAGTAGGGATTTCTGCAGTACCAATCTTACCCACTACTTTCTCAATTTCAGGGAATTTATTCAATAGAAGTTTGGATGCCCTGGAGGTTTCCTCAATGGTTTTCGTTAAACTCGTTCCTGTAATCAATCGCGTTTCAACAGCAAAATCTCCTTCATCAAGTGAAGGTATAAACTCTGCCCCCAGTTTAGTAAACATGTAACTACTTCCAATAAGCAGCAGCAGTAATCCCGTAATGACAACCCGTTGCCTGCGGAGAAAGGAATTCAGTGCTGGCATATATACTGATCGAACTGCCTTGATAATCTTGTCACTGATCGTTTCCTTCACAATAATCTTTTTCGAAAGAAACAGCGCTGAAATCATGGGAACATATGTAAGTGACAAAATGAGTGCTCCAATAATAGCAAACATGACGGTTTGTGCCATCGGCCTGAACATTTTACCTTCAATTCCAACCAATGCGAGCAAGGGTAAGTATACGACCAGAATAATCACTTGACCAAAAACAGCACTTTTACCAAACTTGGATGCGGATCGATTGACCTGTGAATCCATTTGTTGTTGATCGAGTGTTTGACTTCCACGATGATATAGGAAGTGTAAGGTAGATTCAACGATGATCACTGCCCCATCTACGATCAATCCGAAGTCAAGAGCACCCAATGACATCAAGTTTCCTGATACACCAAAAATGTTCATCATGGAAATCGCAAAGAGCATGGCCAGAGGAATAACCGAAGCAACGATCAGTCCTGCACGAAAATTCCCAAGAAGAAGCACCAGAACAAAGATCACAATCAATGCTCCTTCGATCAGGTTATTGGTTACCGTATGAATGGCATTGTTGACCAATTTGGTCCGATCGAGGTACACTTCGATTTCGACCCCTTTGGGTAAGGTCTGGCTGATCTGTTCCATCCGCTCCTTCACTTTCTCAATCACTTTTGAAGAGTTCGCTCCTTTCAACATTAAGACGATTCCGCCTACGGCCTCTCCTTCATCATTAAAGGTGAGTGCACCATACCTCACTGCTGAACCTATGCCCACCTGTGCGACATCCTTTACCAAAACCGGCGCCCCGGTGGTACTGCGAGCAATAATAGTTTGTTCAATATCCTCGCTACTTTTCATCAACCCATCTGTTCGGATGTAAGTGGTGATTGAATTTCGTTCGATATAGGCACCGCCCGTATTCTGATTATTCTGCTCAACTGCCCGGAATACATCCCCTACTGTCAGTCCAAAGCCTTTCAAACGTACAAGATCGATCGCAATCTCATACTGTTTTAATTTTCCTCCGAAACCACTGACATCTGCAACCCCCTCAACTCCTAATAATTGTCGTCGAATCATCCAGTCCTGAATTGTCCGTAATTCAGTAGCATTGTATATTTTCTCGAAGCCAGGTTTTGGTTTAATGATATACTGATAGATTTCACCTAGTCCGGTGCTTAAAGGAGCCATGGATGGTTCACCAAACCCAGACGGAATTTGATTTTTCACCTCTGAAAGTCGTTCTGAGACCTGTTGCCGCGCCCAATAGATATCGGTCTCCTCTGTGAACACTACCGTAACAACGCTAAGACCAAAACGACTAAATGAACGAATTTCCTCTATGTGGGGTATAGTCGCCATCGTCTGTTCCACTGGAAATGTCACGAAGCGTTCTATGTCTTCAGCTCCTGACGAAGGGGAAGAAGTCACAATCTGCACCTGATTATTGGTTATATCCGGCACGGCATCGATAGGAAGGTTCTGTAGGGAGATGATCCCCCAGATCATTAGAGCGATCGTTAATATTCCAACGATCAGTTTATTGGAAATAGACCAATGAATAATTTTGTTTAACATACGAATTTGATTTAATGAGACTCTCTCGACTCAAGAAAGTTCGAGTCAAGGAAATAAAGCTCTTAAATCAAACGGGGAGGATTCCAGACGGAACCGTTAAATTCATTTAGGGAACCATTGGATTCTCCAAAATGCAATGCATGTTTTTCCAATAGCTGTACTTCACTTACGATAGCTAATTGACAAGGCGGGTAAAGGATCAGAACTGTGGCACATCCCATTCCTGTTGTTTTAAACGGCATGTGCTGCTCATTCTTCCCATGATGATCATTATTAAAATAGTGCTCTTGAACAAAAGAGAGAAAGGAGTTGAAAGATTCTTCACCAGATTGATGTTCACAGTAATGCTCGATCAATTCAGGCAATTTAAGGAACTGTGCACCCTGAAAATTGGGAGCTGCCGAGATCATTCCAAAAATGATCGCTATTCCTATTACCACTAATCTCATTTATTCAAATATATGAAATCTCGGTAATTAAGCCATTGTACTTGGTGTACCAAAATTCATCGGAGGCATCCCAGGATGATCCGAATCATCGATTGGCCCAAAATGCTGCTCGTATTTCTGAATATTATCCTTCAGCGCGTGTAGAAAACGTTTCGCATTTTGAGGTGTCATTAACACACGTGTTCTAACTTTTCCCTTTGGCATCCCGGGCATCATTTGAATGAAGTCACATACAACTTCGGATGGTGAATGCGTAATGATACTGAAATTGGAATACACTCCCAATGCAACATCTTCACTCAACTCTATATTCAATTGGTTTTCTTCGTTCTTTTCCATGCTTAAATTTAATTATAATCCATAAAAAAGGGGAGCAATTGCTCCCCCTCTTTTAGTTGATTTTATGCGTTTTCTTCGAGTAACTCTTCGTATGCTTCTTTCGATGCTACCAAAAGTTTCTGGAAATCTCTCACACCCGTACCGGCTGGGATCAAGTGACCAACGATCACATTTTCCTTCAATCCTAACAAATGATCTTCTTTTCCTGAAATTGCTGCCTCGTTCAATACTTTCGTTGTTTCCTGGAAGGAAGCTGCCGAAATGAATGACTGTGTTTGAAGCGACGCTCTTGTGATACCTTGAAGCAACGGTGTAGAAGTTGCGGGTACAGCATCTCTGGCAATTATCAGATTCTTATCTGAACGCTTCAATTGCGAATTCTCATCACGTAATCTGCGAGCAGATACAATCTGTCCATTCTTCAATGTAGTTGAATCTCCTGCCTCTTCTACCACCTTCATTCCAAAGATTGCATCGTTCTCCTCCATGATGTCCGCTTTGTGTACAGACTGACCTTCAAGGAAACGTGTATCTCCAGCATCGATGATCTCTGCTTTCAACATCATTTGACGAACGATCACTTCGAAATGTTTATCATTGATCTTCACACCTTGAAGACGATATACTTCCTGGATTTCATTCACAATGTACTCCTGTACTTTCGTAGGTCCTTCAATGTTAAGGATATCATTAGGCGTGGTCGCACCATCAGATAATGGCTGACCTGCGCGAACGAAGTCATTTTCCTGTACGAGAATGTGCTTGGAAAGAGGTACTAGATAACGTCTTACTTCACCTGTCTTGGAAGTGATCTGAATTTCACGGTTACCACGTTTAATCTTTCCGTATTCCGCGATACCATCAATTTCAGATACAACCGCTGGGTTGGAAGGGTTACGAGCTTCGAACAACTCGGTTACACGTGGAAGACCACCTGTAATATCTCCGGTTTTTCCTGCCACACGTGGTATCTTAACAAGGATATCACCCGCTTCAATCTTATCACCTTCATTTACAGCGATATGTGCATCAACTGGCAAAGAGTATTCTCTAAGAACCGTCTTTGTTTTTGGATCAATAATGTGAATCGCAGGGTTTTTCTTTTTATCTCTGGATTCAGTGATCACTTTTTCAGTAAATCCGGTTTGCTCATCTACCTCCTCACGGAAAGTAACACCTTCAATGATGCTGTCAAAAACAACCTTTCCAGCAACTTCTGTAATAATGACCGCGTTGTACGGGTCCCATTTACAAATCACGTCACCTTTTTTCACTTTGATGTTGTTTTCAATTACCATCTCAGCACCGTAAGGAATATTAGCATTCATTACTACGATTCCCGTTTTCTCATCGGTAACTTTCAATTCAGCTGATCGACCAACAACGACAACTTTTTTCGAGCCATCAGCGTTCTTCTTCTCGATCGTACGAAGTTCATCGATTTCCAGGTTACCGTTCGCTTTCACTTTCATATCAGATACGTCAGCGATGTTAGACGCCGTACCACCCACGTGGAATGTACGAAGTGTCAACTGAGTTCCCGGTTCACCGATAGACTGCGCAGCGATAACCCCTACGGAGTCGCCTAACTGAGCCGAACGATGTGTTGCAAGGTTACGTCCGTAACATCTAGAACATACACCACGTCTCATTTCACATGTCAACACGGAACGAATCTCTACTTCTTCAATTCCTGCTTTCTCGATGGTATCAGCAACCTCTTCCGAGATCAATTCACCAGCGGCAACAATTAGACTATCTGTTTCTGGCAAATAAACATCGTGTACTGATGTTCTACCAAGGATACGATCGTAAAGTGGTTCTACCACCTCGTCATTTTTCTTCAATGCCGTAGCCACAATACCTCTTAAAGTACCGCAATCGTCTGCATTGATAACCACATCTTGAGCAACATCCACAAGTCGACGAGTCAGGTAACCAGCATCCGCCGTTTTCAAGGCAGTATCTGCAAGACCTTTACGTGCACCGTGTGTTGAAATGAAGTACTCAAGGATCGAAAGTCCTTCCTTAAAGTTCGAAAGGATCGGGTTCTCAATGATTTCTTGAGAAGACGCACCTGACTTTTGTGGTTTCGCCATCAAACCTCTCATTCCTGAAAGCTGACGAATTTGCTCTTTAGATCCACGAGCTCCAGAATCAAACATCATGTAGATAGAATTGAAACCTTGTCTGTCAGTCTTCAATTGCTCCATCAACGTATGTGTCAATCTTGAGTTCGTGTGTGTCCAAATATCGATGATTTGGTTGTAACGCTCGTTGTTTGTGATAAGACCCATATTATAGTTCATCATCACTTCTTTCACCTCATTATCGGCTTTCAAAACAAGTTCTTCTTTCTCTTTTGGAATGATAATATCATCTAAATTAAACGACAAACCACCTTTGAAAGCCATTTCGTAACCAAGTTCTTTAATATCATCAAGGAACTGAGCTGAACGAGACGTACCAGAAATTTTCAATACTTCACCGATGATGTCACGAAGAGCTTTCTTCGTCATTACATCATTAATAAAACCTACTTCACGCGGAACACGTTCGTTGAACAATACGCGACCACACGTTGTTTCAATAAGTGTAAGTTCAGGGTTACCAAGATGATTCAGATCATAGGTTTTCACTTTGATATGCGCATGCAAATCAAGTTTCCCTTCGTTGTAAGCAATGATTACCTCTTCAGGAGAATAGAATGTACTTCCTTCACCTTTCACCACCAAATCTCCTGCGGACTTCTTACCTTTTGTAATGTAATAAAGCCCCAAAACCATATCCTGAGAAGGAACCGCAATAGGCGCTCCATTTGCAGGGTTCAGGATATTGTGGGATGCAAGCATCAACAATTGCGCTTCAAGAATCGCAGCATTACCCAACGGAAGGTGAACCGCCATCTGGTCACCATCGAAGTCAGCGTTGAACGCTGTTGTTACCAACGGGTGAAGACGAATTGCTTTTCCTTCGATTAGTTTTGGCTGGAATGCTTGAATACCCAAACGGTGAAGAGTAGGGGCCCTGTTCAAAAGAACCGGGTGACCTTTCAAAACGTTCTCAAGGATATCCCAAACAACAGGTTCTTTTCTGTCAACTATCTTTTTGGCAGATTTAACAGTCTTCACGATACCTCTTTCAATCATCTTACGGATGATGAACGGCTTGTAAAGTTCCGCTGCCATATCTTTTGGAAGACCACATTCATGCAATTTAAGATCCGGTCCAACGACGATTACAGAACGTGCAGAATAATCAACCCTTTTTCCAAGAAGATTCTGACGGAAACGACCTTGTTTACCTTTCAAGGAATCCGATAGCGATTTCAAAGGACGATTTGATTCAGTCTTAACTGCCGAAGACTTACGAGAGTTATCAAACAATGAATCTACTGACTCCTGAAGCATACGCTTCTCATTACGAAGGATCACCTCTGGCGCTTTAATTTCGATCAAACGCTTCAAACGATTGTTACGAATTATCACACGACGATAAAGGTCATTTAAATCAGATGTTGCAAATCGACCTCCATCCAATGGAACTAAAGGTCTTAATTCTGGTGGAATAACCGGAACAACTTTAACAATCATCCATTCAGGACGATTATCAATGCGTTGTTGAGATTCTTTCATTGCCTCAACCACCTGCAAACGCTTCAATGCTTCATTTTTACGTTGTACAGAAGTCTCTGTATTCGCCTGATGTCTTAGGTCATACGACGTTTGTTCCAAGTTAAGGGTGCGCAACAAATCATAAAGTGCATCTGCACCCATTTTCGCAATAAACTTGTTTGGATCTGTATCTTCCAAGTACTGATTTTCCTTTGGAAGCGTATCCAAGATGTCCAGGTACTCTTCTTCTGTCAAGAAATCCAGTCTTTTAAGAACTGATCCATCCAATGCTGAAGCCACCCCTGGCTGAATTACAACATAACGCTCATAATAAATGATCTGATCTAGTTTTTTAGTAGGTAAGCCTAATAAATAACCGATCTTGTTAGGAAGTGAACGGAAGTACCAGATATGTGCAACCGGCACCACCAAAGAGATGTGCCCCATTCGCTCACGACGTACTTTTTTCTCCGTTACTTCTACACCACAACGGTCACAAACGATTCCTTTATAACGAATACGTTTGTATTTACCACAATGACATTCGTAATCCTTCACCGGTCCGAAGATGCGCTCACAGAAGAGACCATCTCTTTCCGGTTTGTATGTACGATAATTGATCGTTTCTGGCTTTAGTACTTCACCACTCGATTGCTCGAGGATCACCTCAGGCGATGCCAATGAGATCGTGATCTTGTTGAAGCTACTTTGTTTTTTTGGTGTTTCTTTTCTGAAAGCCATTTTATCTTTTATTTCTTTATTCAACAACTGGTCAATTAATCCATCGAAATGTTAAGGCATAATCCTCTCAACTCATGCAACAATACGTTGAATGACTCAGGAATTCCCGGTTCAGGAATATTATCGCCTTTCACAATCGATTCGTATGCTTTCGCACGTCCCATTACATCATCCGATTTAACGGTGAGGATCTCCTGTAGGATATTTGCTGCACCGAATGCCTCGAGTGCCCAAACCTCCATCTCTCCAAAACGCTGACCACCAAACTGTGCCTTACCACCAAGTGGCTGTTGCGTAATAAGAGAGTATGGTCCGATAGAACGAGCGTGCATCTTATCATCTACCATGTGAGAAAGTTTCAACATGTAGATCACACCTACAGTAGCAGGTTGGTGGAAACGCTCACCTGTACCTCCATCGTAAAGGTATGTTTTACCTGACTTAGGAACTCCCGCTTTGCTTGTCCAATCATCAATCTCAGCAGGACTTGCACCATCAAAGATCGGTGTAGCGAATTTCACTCCCAGTTTCTCACCTGCCCATCCAAGAACAGTTTCGTAGATCTGACCAAGGTTCATACGTGAAGGTACCCCAAGCGGATTCAAAACGATATCTACAGGTGTTCCATCTTCGAGGAACGGCATATCTTCAGCACGTACGATGTTTGCAACAATACCTTTGTTACCGTGACGACCTGCCATTTTATCTCCAACCTTCAGCTTACGTTTCTTAGCTACATAAACTTTCGCCATTTTCACAATTCCAGCTGGAAGTTCGTCTCCAACTGAAATATGGAATTTCTTGCGTTTGTATGTTCCAAGTAGGTCGTTTGCCTTGATGTTGAAGTTATGGATCACACGTCCGATAAGTGCATTGGTATGCGCGTCGCTTGTCCAATTTGTAGGATTAATGATCGAGTAGTCAATTCCAATCAAATTCTTTTGAGTGAACTTGGTACCTTTCTTAATGATCTCCTCCTTAAAGTTATTGAATACCCCTGCAGATTTTTGCTCACCAATAATGGCAACAAGTTTATCCGCAAGTTTGTCCTTCAATAAAGCGAAATCTTTTTCGTATTCAGTATCCAATGTCTCCAGCATCGGTTTATCCTGCGCTTTTGACTTTCTATCTTTAATAGCACGAGAGAACAACTTCTTCTCGATCACTACACCACGAAGGGACGGTCCAGCCTTCAAAGAAGCATCCTTCACATCACCCGCTTTGTCACCAAAGATGGCACGAAGTAGTTTCTCTTCAGGAGATGGATCTGTTTCTCCTTTCGGCGTGATTTTTCCGATTAGGATATCCCCTTCTTTAATTTCAGCACCGATGCGAATCAATCCGTTTTCATCAAGATCCTTTGTTGCCTCCTCAGAAACGTTAGGAATATCGGAAGTTAATTCTTCCATTCCTCGTTTCGTGTCGCGCACTTCCAACGTATATTCATCAATGTGAATAGAAGTAAAGATGTCATCGCGGACAACTTTTTCAGAAATTACAATCGCATCCTCAAAGTTGTACCCTTTCCATGGCATGAATGCCACTTTCAAGTTCTGACCAAGTGCCAGCTCTCCTTGCTGAGTTGCATATCCTTCGCAAAGTACTT
The DNA here is from genome assembly GCA_903928365.1 of uncultured Flavobacteriia bacterium. Taxonomy (GTDB): domain Bacteria; phylum Bacteroidota; class Bacteroidia; order Flavobacteriales_D; family Crocinitomicaceae; genus M0103. The sequence goes on along the minus strand of CAIYQV010000175.1, from coordinate 6,671 downwards.
GTCCTCTTTCAACACGATCACCTTTCTTAACGATTGGCTTCAAGTTGATACATGTACTTTGGTTCGTTTTCATAAATTTCGTCAACGGATAACGAGTCACTTCACTGTCAAAGCTTACCAGTTTATCTTCTGAATTCCAATCGTAACGGATCACGATCTCGTTTGCATCAACGTATTCAACTACTCCGGCGCCTTCTGCATTTACAAGAACACGTGAGTCACGCGCCACCAAACGTTCGATACCTGTACCAACGATCGGCGAGCTCGGCTTCAAAAGCGGAACAGCCTGACGCTGCATGTTCGATCCCATCAGGGCACGGTTGGCATCATCATGCTCAAGGAACGGAATTGACGATGCCGCAATAGATGCAATCTGGTTTGCACCTACATCCATCAGGTGAAGGTTTGTTGGTTCAACGACAGGGAAATCTCCTTCATAACGAGCTTTTACATACTCCGTTAGGAACTTACCCTTTTCATCTACTATTGCATTTGCCTGAGCAATCATTTTTGCATCTTCCTCTTCAGCTGAAAGGTAGATCGGTTCTTTGTCAAGGATAACTTTACCTGATTCCACCTTACGGTAAGGTGTTTCGATAAATCCTAATTTATTCACTTTAGCAAATACGCACAATGAAGAGATCAAACCGATGTTTGGACCTTCAGGGGTTTCGATCGTACAAAGACGACCGTAGTGCGTATAGTGAACGTCACGCACCTCGAAACCTGCTCTTTCACGAGAAAGACCGCCTGGTCCGAGTGCAGACAAACGTCTTTTGTGTGTCACCTCAGAAAGTGGATTCGTTTGATCCATGAACTGAGATAGCTGGTTAGTACCGAAGAACGAATTAATTACTGAAGACAATGTCTTTGCATTGATCAAGTCGATCGGAGTGAAGACTTCATTATCACGAACATTCATACGCTCTCTGATCGTACGCGCCATACGCGCCAAACCAACTCCAAACTGGGCATACAATTGTTCACCAACTGTTCTTACCCTTCTGTTAGAAAGGTGATCGATATCATCCACATCTGCTTTTGAGTTGATCAATTCGATCAAATACTTGATGATACAAATAATATCCGTTTTCGTAAGAACGCGAGATTCTTCATTTCCTTCCAATCCAAGTTTCTTGTTCAGACGGAAACGCCCCACTTCTCCAAGGTCATAACGCGTATCAGAGAAGAACAATTTCTCGAAAACTCCTTTTGCAGTTTCATAATCAGGTGGTTCAGCGTTACGAAGCTGACGATAGATATGTTCAACTGCTTCTTTCTCTGAGTTTGACGTATCTTTTTGAAGGGTGTTGTAGATAATAGTGAAGTCAGCACTGTTCACGTCCTCTTTGTGTAAGATCACATTCTTCACACCTGAATCAACGATTAGGTCAATGTGCTCATCTTCCAAAGCTGTTTCACGATCCAACAATACTTCGTTACGCTCAATGGAAACAACCTCCCCTGTATCCTCATCAACGAAATCTTCGATCCAGGATTTCAGAACTCTCGCAGCCAGTTTACGGCCAACTAATTTTTTCAAATTCGCTTTGGTAGCTTTTACTTCATCAGCCAAACCAAAGATCTCCAATATATCTTTATCACTTTCATATCCGATAGCACGGAACAAAGTGGTTACAGGCAATTTTTTCTTACGATCGATATATGCATACATCACATTGTTGATGTCTGTAGCAAATTCAATCCAAGACCCTTTGAAAGGAATCACACGCGCTGAGTACAACTTAGTACCATTAGCGTGACGACTTTGACCAAAGAACACACCTGGAGAACGGTGTAACTGAGACACGATAACACGCTCAGCACCATTCACTACGAATGATCCTTTAGGGGTCATATAAGGAATCGTACCAAGATAAACATCCTGAACGATCGTTTCAAAATCCTCATGCTCGGGATCCGTACAGTACAATTTCAATTTCGCTTTAAGCGGAACACTGTACGTTAGTCCACGCTCGATACACTCTTCAATTGTATATCGTGGCGGATCAATAAAATAATCTAAGAATTCAAGAACGAACTGATTTCTTGTATCGGTGATCGGAAAGTTTTCAGCGAAAACTTTGAACAATCCTTCGCTCTCTCTGTTTTCAGGTGTGGTTTCCAACTGGAAGAACTCCTGAAAGGATTTTAACTGGATATCCAGAAAATCCGGATAATCGAACTGACTTTTGCTTGAAGCAAAATTCACTCTTGTCGAAATGTTGTTTGATGTTGCCAAGGCCAAACTATTTTTTATTGATGAAAATGGACTTTAAAATGCGTTGAACGCAAAAAACAGGATAAGGCACCCCGAAAATTCGGGGCGCCTTTCCTGCGTATTAAGGAGAAATTACTTAATCTCTACTTCAGCACCAGCCTCTTCAAGAGACTTTTTCAGTCCTTCAGCTTCGTCTTTAGAAACACCTTCTTTCAAAGTAGCAGGTGCACCATCAACTAGATCTTTAGACTCTTTAAGACCGTTTCCAGTCAATTCTTTAACAAGCTTAACTACAGCAAGTTTGTTAGCACCACCAGACTTAAGAATTACATCGAACTCAGTCTTCTCAGCAGCAGCTTCGCCACCAGCAGCAGCACCACCACCAGCAACCATTACCGGTGCAGCAGCAGCAGGTTCGATGCCATACTCATCCTTAAGGATAGTTGCCAATTCATTTACTTCTTTAACTGTTAAGTTTACTAGCGTTTCCGCGATTTGCTTGATATCAGCCATTTTTATTTGTTTTAAAAAGTTAAACTAAATTTTAAATTATGCTCTTTCTTCGAGCGTTTTAAGGATTCCGGCGATTTTGCCACCTGCTCCTTTAAGTCCAGAAACAACGTTTTTAGCAGGACTTTGAAGTAATCCGATAATGTCCCCGATAAGTTCTTCGCGGCTTTTCAGAGATACAAGTGCCTCGAGTTGATTATCTCCCATAAAGACTGCCTCGTCAATATAAGCTGCTTTCAACAATGGTTTCTCGCTCTTTTTTCTGAATTCCTGAATCAACTTTGCAGGTGCATTACCTACTTCGCTGAACATAATTGAAGTCGCACCAGCAAGTGCATCCTTCATATTTCCAAAGTCCTTTCCTTCTACGCGCTCCATCGCTTTTTCAAGCAAGGTGTTTTTCACAACGCGCATGCGAATGTTAGACTGGAAACATCTTCTGCGAAGGTTGTTTACTACGTCCACTGTTAAGTCCGCTGTGTCTGCCAGATAAAAGATGCTTGCACCGTTTAATTCCGCCGCCAGATCATCAATGTATTTTGCTTTTTCTTCTCTTGTCATGATGATTTAAGTTATTAAGCAACAACAGACTTCGCATCCACTTGGATACCAGGGCTCATTGTAGAACTCAAGTAAATACTCTTGATGTAGGTACCTTTTGCTGCTGAAGGCTTAAGTTTGATCAATGTTTGGATCAATTCGTTCGCATTCTCACGAATCTTTCCTCCTTCGAAACTAACTTTACCCACAGAAGAATGAATAATACCGTATTTATCTACTTTAAAGTCGATCTTTCCGGCTTTTACTTCTTCGACAGCTTTACCAACTTCCATCGTTACTGTACCAGTCTTCGGGTTAGGCATCAACCCACGTGGACCTAAAATACGTCCAAGTGCACCAACCTTACCCATAACTGACGGCATTGTAATGATTACGTCAATATCAGTCCATCCACCTTTGATTTTTTCGATATAGTCATCCATACCTACGTGATCTGCACCGGCTGCTTTCGCTTCAGCTTCTTTGTCAGGAGTACAAAGCACGAGTACACGTACATCTTTTCCTGTACCATGTGGAAGGGCAACAGTACCTCTTACCATCTGGTTTGCTTTACGTGGGTCAACCCCCAGACGCACACTGATATCTACAGATGCATCGAATTTAGTAGTTGAGATTCCTTTGACCAAATCACATGCTTCTGTCAAGGAATAAGGCTTAGCCAAATCGAATTTAGCCAAGATCTCTTTTCTTTTCTTAGATACTCTTCCCATTACAAAAATGATTATTTGGTTTTAGGTGCCTCACCACCTTTAACTGTTACTCCCATACTTCTTGCTGTTCCAGCAACCATTGACATAGCTGCATCCACAGTGAAGCAATTAAGATCCGGCAGCTTGTCTTCAGCGATCGCTCTTACTTGATCCCAAGTAATGTTTCCTACTTTAGATTTGTTGGGCTCAGAGGATCCTTTTTTGATCTTCGTGTGCTCTACAATTTGTACCGCTGCTGGCGGAGTTTTTAATACAAAATCAAAAGATTTATCACCATAAACAGTGATAACTACCGGTGTTACCTTTCCAGGACGGTCTTGCGTACGTGCATTAAACTGCTTGCAAAACTCCATAATGTTCACCCCTTTCGCACCAAGCGCGGGACCAACTGGAGGAGCTGGATTGGCTGCACCACCTTTGATCTGTAGTTTGATCAACGCTGCTACTTCTTTAGCCATTTGTTCTCAAATTGTGTAGTCAAACATGAGTAATCACGGGAAGCTTTAATCGTTTTCCTCACTCCTACGGGTTAATAAACCTATTAAATCTCTTTTTCGACTTGCATGTAACTCAATTCAAGCAAGTTCTTTCTACCAAATATCTTCACCATTACCTTCAGCTTCTTCTTCTCTTCGTTAATCTCGTCGATCACACCGCTGAAGTTGTTAAATGGTCCATCAATTACTTTAACAGACTCTCCAACAACAAATGGAATTTTCATTTCTTCTTCTGACTCTGAAAGCTCATCGACTTTACCTAAAATTCGATTCACTTCAGAAATACGCATTGGAACTGGATCTCCTCCTTTTTCAGTACCAAGGAATCCGATCACATTTGGAATACTTTTGATCACGTGAGGAACTTCTCCAACAAGAGCAGCCTCAACCAAAACGTACCCGGGTAAATATGCCTTTTCTTTGGAAACCTTCTTTCCATTACGTATCTGGAATACTTTTTCCGTCGGGATCAATACTTGATCAACGAAATCAGTTAGTTTCAAACGCGTAATTTCCAGATCAAGATACTCCTTAACCTTCTTCTCTTTTCCGCTAACGGCACGAACAACATACCATCTCTTTTTGATCTCACCCATGATGCCCTAATTAAAACAAGCCATAAATAAAGCCCATCGCTCCTTTCCACATGGATTTTGCGTCTCCGGTAATACCGAATCCGAAATCCATCACAAAGATGATCGCAGCAATTAATACAGATGCCACGACAACAATGATCGTGTTACTCTGAAGTTCTTTCCATGTAGGCCACGTCACTTCGTGAACCATTTCATTTATTGTATCGCGAAAATAATTTCTGATCTTTGACACGTCTTATCATTTTTGCACGGGCGGTAGGATTCGAACCCACGACCAATGGTTTTGGAGACCACTACTCTACCAGCTGAGCTACGCCCGTGTAAAAAGGGGAGCGAACTCCCCTTTACACAATTTATTTTATCACTTAATTAAGCTACGATCTCAGTAACCTGACCAGCACCTACAGTTCTACCACCCTCACGGATTGCAAAACGAAGACCTTTGTCCATTGCTACAGGAACGATCAACTTAACATTGATTGTTACGTTATCACCTGGCATAACCATCTCACGACCATCAGTCAAGAAGATCTCACCAGTTACATCCGTAGTACGGAAGTAGAACTGAGGACGGTATTTGTTGTGGAATGGAGTGTGACGACCACCTTCTTCTTTCTTCAATACATAGATTTCAGCTTTGAACTCAGTGTGAGGAGTTGTAGAACCTGGTTTACAGATTACCATTCCACGCTTGATCTGAGTTTTCTCAATTCCACGAAGAAGAAGACCAACGTTGTCACCAGCTTCACCTCTATCAAGGATCTTACGGAACATCTCAACCCCTGTAACTGTAGATGTCAATTTAACATCACCCATACCAAGGATTTCAACAGGATCTCCAGAGTTGATTACACCCGTTTCGATACGACCTGTAGCAACTGTACCACGACCAGTGATCGTAAATACATCTTCTACTGGCATAAGGAACGCCTTATCAACATCACGTGGAGGAAGTTCAATGTACGTATCAACTGCATCCATTAAAGCTTCAACTGTAGCAACCCACTTCGGCTCACCGTTCAATGCACCAAGTGCAGAACCTTGAATAACCGGAGCGTTGTCACCATCATACTGATAGAAAGAAAGTAATTCGCGTACTTCCATTTCAACCAATTCCAAAAGTTCTGGATCGTCCACCATGTCCACTTTGTTCATGAACACAACCAAACGAGGAACACCTACCTGACGACCAAGAAGGATGTGCTCACGTGTTTGTGGCATTGGACCATCTGTAGCAGCAACAACCAAGATAGCACCATCCATCTGAGCAGCACCAGTAACCATGTTCTTTACGTAGTCAGCGTGACCTGGACAGTCAACGTGCGCGTAGTGACGGTTAGCTGTTTCGTACTCGATGTGTGATGTATTGATAGTAATACCACGTTCTTTCTCTTCAGGAGCGTTGTCGATAGAAGAGAAATCACGAACTTGTGCAAGACCTTTAGAAGCCAATACACTTGAGATTGCCGCTGTAAGCGTTGTTTTACCGTGGTCAACGTGACCGATAGTCCCGATGTTCACGTGTGGTTTGGAACGATCAAAATTTTCCTTAGCCATTGTTCTATTTGTTACGAGT
>CAIYQV010000174.1 GCA_903928365.1 uncultured Flavobacteriia bacterium | reverse complement strand
GTTATTTCGCGTTCAAGTTTGTTAAAGCTGATCCGTTAGAAAGCTTTTCTACACCGATCATGAAATAAACGATGCCAGCAGTTAACAGGACATGTGACACATCGTTCTTGTCCATCCATGGATGTAAATTGATCTTACCCAAAAAAAAGAATGCACTTGGCAACATGATCAATACCCCTGTAAAAATGAATTTAAAATCCTTATGTAAACTCTTCGAGAGCTTAAAAGCATAAACCCCTGCAAACCAACTAACACCAATAATCGTGTTGATGGCAATTGGAAGAAAGGGTAAGTTTGGTTTTTGATCGATAGGTCCAAAAAATAGAATCCCAAAAAACACCAGGTATAACAGTACCAGTTTTATCATAGAAAAAAGCTTAAGTCGTGTCTTAATAGGGGAGTTGGCATAAGCTTCTATCATCCCTCGTTCGATCATATAAATAGAAACAATACCGGTTACCCAGGTAAATAACTTTCCCAGATGTCCAAAATAGCTGTACAAGGCATGTCCGAACCCCCCAGCCAATGAACTGATTCCAAAGAGGAAAAAGAAGCCCATCCACCATTTTTTAAAGGAAGAGTTTCCGGTGCCCTTGAATAATCTCCAACCACAATACAAACTGATAAGTGCCATGACAAGGTCACTCAAGAACACATTCGGTTCTGAAATATCTAACCCAAAAACAGTGATATGGATCTTTTCAAAATCTTCTCCGATCAACATAGTGCTAAAAAATAACCCCCGACAAATGCCGGGGGAAACGCAGAGGTCTCGAGCGGATTCGAACCGCTGTAGACGGTTTTGCAGACCGGTGCCTAGCCGCTCGGCCACGAGACCTTTTTTCTGGTGCACAAATGTACTAATTTTTATGAGAGCACAAAAAAACCCACAAAAACATACGATTTCATTGAGTTTTTGGCTGTTTTTGAGGGGCTGCCCCACTTGAAATGTGTTTCGTATTGTGCCACCTTTGGAGTCTAATCAAACTGTGCTATGAAGGGAATTCTCTTTTTAATTCTTATTAGTGTTGTCTTTCGAGTAAACACTCAAACACTATCCTTTTCTGGATATAGTTCTGGAACGATTGGATCAACTTACAATACAGGAACCGCACCGAACAATATGAGAGTCGTTGTTACTAAAAATAACACCAACCAAAATGATGGCACGCCTAAATATGTTACGACAGACCCGGGAACCCCTTGTTATACAAGTGGAAGTTTAGCATTAAATGGATTTTTTCAAGGAATTAGCAGTGCTGATAATGCTAACTACACTGTGACGATCACATTTAATCCTAGCGGAAATGGGACATGTAATTATGCAACATTTACGATAAAGGATTTGAATTCTAACGAAAGCGTCGGAACTTTTTTAGATGTCTTAGAAATCTCAGCAAAGGATGGTAATAATAATACAATAACCGCAACAACGAACAATTTGGGAACCACAGCAGGACAAATAACTTCTACCTTATCCTCAAATGTTACACGGACGGCTGGTTCTGGTGTGCTAAAGTTTATAGGACATAATAATACCTCAGAGACATATTCTTCCGGTAGTTATTTTAGTTCAACATGTGGAACAACAACAGTTAGAGTTGTTCCTCCTGCAGGAGTCCCTTTGAAATCAATAACAATAAAATACAGAGCTGCTTATGGCACGAGCAGTAATGGATATTACAATCTTTCTGGTCCGCTGCGTCCTGATGCACAGTATATTTCAATTGGTAATGTTACCTTAACTGCGATTGGGGGTTGCACGGTTCTTCCTGTTGAACTTATTTCCTTTGATGGTAAGTGTGACAATGAAAACCCTTCGCTTGTTTGGAGCACGGCTTCTGAGGTTAACAATGATTTCTTCACTATAGAGGAAAGTACAGATGGCGAGGAGTTCGGTTTGTTTTCCGTAATTGACGCAGCAGGGAATAGTACGGAAACACTTAATTATTCCTTGTCTGTTAATGATCGAAAGGGTCCTGGCTATTACAGGTTGTCTCAAACCGACTTCGATGGTAAGAAGGAAACGTTTAATACCATTTATTTAAACTGCACTAATCCTGCGAACGAATGGTCGTTATACCCGAATCCAACGAATGATAAACTAGAAATTAAAAAACAACATGTATCAGGAAACGAGAGTGAATGCCAAATTTATTCCATCGATGGAAAAATAGTTCTTTCTTATTCACTATTAGAGCCGAATAATAATGGTGTTTGGGAAATAAATTTAGACACTCTTGAATCTGGAATCTATCAGGTAGTCATTCTCAATAAAGAAAACCTTCCACTTGGTGAATATCAGAAGATCGTTAAACTCTAAATCGTTTCTTCGATCACAATGGCCACATTGTTCACGTCGCCATTAATAGGTGGGGTTAATTTAGTAACCTTCACTTTTAGATGAGTAATGCCGACTAATTCAGATCGTAATCGGTTTACGATACGTTGTCCTACATGTTCAATCAATTTTGAGCGGAGGGCCATTTCCTCAGTAACAATCCGGTTCACATCGACATAATCAATTGTTTGATGCAGTGTATCATGCAGTGCTGCCTCGGAAAAGTCTGTATTTAACATAACATCAACCACGTAGTTCCCCCCTATTCTTTCCTCTTCGGGCAAGCAACCGTGAAAGGCGTAAAGTTTTATTCCATTGACCTCGATCGTGTGTTTCACGCGTTCGTTTTTAGTGTTTCTACAGCGTTAATTCCCGCCTCTAAACGAGCTATACATTCCTCTTTACCAAGGAATTGAGCAATTTCAAACATGCTTGGTCCCATGCCTGTCCCAGTGACCAACAAGCGGAATAACGGCAATACAGCACCAATGCCCAAATTTTTAGAAGAAATGAATTCTTTGAAGGCAGTTTCGATCGGTTCCTGGGAAAAATCGTTAACGGATGCCAAAATAGCGGTCCATTCTGTCATCAATGCCGAACTGTCCTCTTTCCATTTTTTGGAAATGGTTTGCTCATCATAAACAGTTGGCTTTTCAAAAAGATAATTTCCTTCTGTGAGAATGTCCTGTATAAAAGTGGCTCGCTCTTTCATCATGCCACAGACTTGCTCCAATTGTTCCTCTGATTCTTCGCGCTGAAATTGAGCTTTCAATTGCGACGCCAATTCAGCGTTGGACTTGGAACGCAAATATTGCTGTTGAAACCAGCGTGTTTTGTCCGGGTCGAATTTCGCTCCTGCTTTTGAAACACGATCAAGTGTAAATGCTTCTGCAAGTTCATCCAGAGAAAAGATCTCTTGTGGCGTACCAGGGTTCCACCCAAGAAAAGCGAGCATATTGATAAAGGCCTCAGGATAATATCCTTTTTCGCGGTAACCTGAGTACAATTCTCCTTCAGATGTAGTCCAGTCTGTTGGGAAAACAGGGAACCCAAGACGATCTCCATCACGCTTGGATAATTTTCCGTTGCCATCAGGTCGCAATAACAAAGGTAAATGTGCAAACTGTGGAACATCCCATCCAAAAGCTCTGTACAGCATCACGTGAAGCGGTGCAGACGGAAGCCACTCTTCACCACGTATTACGTGACTGATCTCCATTAAATGATCATCAACGATATTTGCCAGGTGATAGGTAGGCATGCCGTCACTTTTAAATAAAACCTTATCATCCAGGTTGTTTGTGTTCACCACAACCCATCCTCGAATAATATCCTCAAAACGGATGTCCTCATTTCGGGGCATTTTCATACGGATGACATAAGGTGCGCCATTTTGGATTAATGCATCTACTTGATCTTGCGGTAAGGTCAATGAATTTTTTAGTGTCGTACGTGTAATGTGGTTGTATTGCCAATTCGGCATTCCCATCTGCTTGGCTCTTTCACGCATTTCATCTAGCTCTTCGGCGGTATCAAACGCATAGTACGCTTTATCCTCTTTCACCAGTTGTTCAGCATAAGGACGGTACATTTCTTTACGCTCACTTTGCACGTATGGTCCAAAATCGCCACCGATACCCGGCCCTTCTGTTGGCATAATTCCACACCATGCCAACGCGTCCATTATGTATTCCTGTGCACCCGGAACAAAGCGTGTTTGGTCGGTATCTTCAATGCGTATCAGAAACGTTCCTTTGTTTTTTTTAGCAAAAAGGTAATTGTACAAAGCTGTACGCACCCCACCCATGTGTAATGGTCCTGTAGGAGATGGTGCGAAACGAACACGAACTGGTTTGTTGGACATAAGTCTGAATTTTGCGCAAAGATAAGTAGTTTGGACGACTAAGATGGTCGCACCAAGTGAACCCGTTTTAACATTAGTTGTATGTTGTTACGCTGAAAACGTTTCTGCGTTTTAGGAAGGATGTATTAACTTAGTCAGTTACAGAGAAAGTAATGAGCGCATACGAACGTTTGATAGCACAAATAGATGCCTTTATCCGAAAGTTCTACAAGAACCAAATCGTGAAAGGAGCGTTGCTCTTTACCCTGTTTTTTTTGGTGTCTTATCTGTTCACAACGACTCTTGAATATTTTGGACGATTTGGGTCTGTAACGAGGGCGTTTTTATTCTTCTCCTTTATAGGAGTGAACGTCTATCTTTTGATCACGTATCTGCTTATTCCTTTGTCCAAACTCTATTCATTTGGTAAACGCATCGATCGGTATCAGGCTTCGGATATCATAGGTTCTTTTTTTCCCGAGATTTCCGACAGACTGCGAAATACTCTTCAGTTGAATGATAGTCTGCATGCACAAACGGGGAATCTTGAGTTGATCCGAGCCAGTGTTCTGCAGCGTTCAAATAACCTCAATGTTATTCCTTTTTCAAACGCTATTGATATTAAGAAAAACCGGAAATATGCGCGTTATCTGATTCCTTTATTTGTGCTGTTTGTCGTGATAGGTGTGGCTGCACCAGAGCTGTTTAGAGAAGGAACTACACGAGTAGTCAATTATTCTGAAGAATACAAGCCGGTTGCTCCTTTTACCTTCGATTTGGTTTCTGATATGTTAGATATTGAGGAAGGGGAGGATTTACCGGTTAAGGTCACTATGAAGGGAAGAGACCTGCCAGATCAGGTATATCTGATCAGTGAAAATGGAAAATTCCTGATGACCAGGACGGACAGAAATACTTTTTCAGGTACTATAAAGAAACCATCAAATTCTGGCACTTTTCGCTTTGAAGCAAACACCTTTTCAAGTTCTGATTTCCCCTTTAAGGTTTATGGAAAATCTGCTATTGGCCGTCTACAGGCGAAACTCCACTACCCTACCTATTTAGGAAGAACAGATGAAATTATTGAGAACGCAGGTGACATGACGGTGCCTGAGGGAACGGTTATAGACTGGAGCTTAAAAACTAAGAACACCAAGCGTGTGGATTTTGTTTTTAACGGCCAGAAAGAGTCGTTCACCACAGAAGGGTTCAAATCCACCAAGAAAGTCCTCCAAAACGCATCTATAAGCATTAGAATGTTAAATCGCTTCAGACCGCGAGTTGATTCTACACGGATAACACTCGAGGTGTTGAAGGATGCGTATCCTGGAATACAAATGGAAGAAATGCAGGACAGTGTATCCGAGGGGGTTCGTTTCTTTACAGGAAGAGTGTCTGATGATTATGGATTGAATACCCTTTCGTTTGTCTACACTGTTATTTCTGAAAAGGGTTCAAGACGTGTGAATAGGATTCCGGTTAGAAAGGTGACTGGTCTTGAAATGCCATTTGATTTTGCGGTGGATTTCAGAAGAGAAGAGGTGCAGCTGAATGACCGTATTGAATACTATTTCGTGGTAAGTGATAATGACGGTGTGAATGGCAGTAAATCAACAAAGAGCCAGGTGTACACGTATAAACTTCCAGGGTTGGATGAACTAAATGATAAACGTCAGGAAGATCAGGAAAAAACGAAGGAAGATCTATCAGACCTGCTTAAAAGAACGCAACAGTTTCAGAAAAATATCGAAAAATTAAAGAAGGATGTGCTTAACTCCAAAAGCAACGATTGGAATAAGTTAAACAAAGTAGAACAACTCAAGGACGAGCAAAAGAACATCCTGGAATCACTTCAGCAGATGCAACAGCAGATGGATAAAAGTGTAGAAGAGAAGAATCAGTTGTCAGAAATGGATAAGGAACTGCTAGAAAAGCAGGAAATGATTGACAAGCTGCTTGAGGAGCTGATGGATGATGAACTAAAAAAGCTTCTGGAGGATCTTGAAAAATTAATGCAGCAAAATGATAAGGAACAACTGAAAGACAAGCTCGAGGATTTAGAACAAAATTCAGAGGACATGAAAAAGCAGCTCGATAGAAGTCTTGAAATGCTTAAACGTCTTCAGGTGAATGAAAAGATCGATGATATTGAAAAGGAGCTGAAAGAGCTGTCAGAGGATCAGAATAAGCTTAAGAATGAGATCAATGAGGATAAATTAAGCGAAGAGAAAGCGAAGGAAAATCAAGAAAAACTCAACGAAAAATTTAAGGAGTTACAGGAGGATTTGAAGGAGTTAAATGAATTGAACAAATCTCTGGAGGATCCGATGGAATTGGGTGATACCCAGCCCAAGGAACAGAAGATTTCGGATGAGATGCAAGAAGCTTCGGAAAAGATGGGCCAAAACAAATCGAAGAAGGCCGCCGAAAATCAAGGGAATGCCTCAAAGCAAATGAAAGAGCTTGCTGAGCAATTAGACATGATGCAGCAAATGGCAAATCAGCAGCAGCAAGAGGAAGATATCAATTCATTGCGGAATATCTTGGAGAGTTTGATGACCTTGAGTTTTGATCAGGAAACGGTAATGCAGCGATTTACGAAGGTGAGCGACTCTGATCCAGCTTATCGCCGCTATGGCCGCAAACAACGCATGATTATGGACGAAACATCCCCGGTACGGGATAGTTTAATGGCTCTTGCTAAAAGACAGCCTAAGATCGCTTCTTTTGTGGACAAGGAGCTAAATACAATTAAAGAAAATCAGGAGCTGGCATTAGAGGATATTGATGAACATCGAAAACGTGATCTGGGCATTCATCAACAGTCTGTTATGACCTCATACAACAATTTGGCACTGCTTTTAAATGAAAGTTTACAGAGTATGCAGCAACAAATGCAGCAAAGCATGATGCAGGGTCAGGGTAGTTGCAGTAAACCTGGAGGGAATGGAAAGCCTAAGTCGGGTAATTCAATGTCAACCGGGGACATGAAACAGATGTTGAAAAAGCAGTTGGAACAAATGCAGAAGGGACCAAATCCCAATGGAAATAAACCGGGTGAAAAGCCAGGTCAAAAGCAAGGAGAAGGAGGTGGTGGAATGCCTGGTTTAGGCAATAAGGAAATTGCGAAAATGGCTGCAGAACAAACGGCTATTCGTCAACGCTTAGAGCAGTTGAGAAATGAAATGAACAAAGAGGGAACTGGTAAAGGCAATCAGCTGAACCCATTGATTAAGGAGCTGGAACAGCAGGAAAAGGACTTGGTGAACAAGATGTTTACTAATGAGACGTTGAAGCGGCAGAAAGATATTTTAACGCGTTTATTGGAATCTGAAAAGGCGTTAATGGAACGAGGCTTTGAAGAAAAAAGGGAATCTCAAAGCGGAAAAAATGAAAATTATGGTAACCAAATTCGGTTTGACGAGTATAACAAACAAAAGCTTCGGCAGATTGAATTATTACGATCCGTTGACCCTGTCTTTCGGAAATATTATAAGGACAAGGCAAATGAATATTTCAATCAGCAGTAGTGTTGATGCAAGATGATATTCGTTATGAAAGAAGGATTTACTGTTATTGACAGATTAGCTATACCATCCGAGTTTGAAGCCGTAGGTCAGGTTGAGATCTTGGTGGATAAAGTGTGCAATCAGCTGGGCGTAAATGAAGAGTTTTATGGAAACGTTCTTATCGCTGTTACGGAGGCTGTAAACAATGCAATAGAGCACGGTAATAGGTTTAATACGGCAGCTGAAGTGAATGTTGCTGTGGCGGATAAGTCTACCGAGTTTTGTTTCAATATCAAGGACCAGGGTGAGGGATTTGATTTTGTAAATCTTCCTGATCCGACTGCCCCTGAGAATTTGATGAAAGAAAACGGACGTGGTATCTTTTTAATGAAAAACCTTGCTGATGAGGTGGAGTTTGAAGATGCTGGAAGTAGCGTGAACATTTATTTTAATAAGTGATATCAATAAATTATATCGATGTAGAAGAAGTTCCGGACTTGAATCCGGAACTTCTTGTTTTATGGCTCGAACGAACCGTTATTTCGGAAGGTTTTGAGTGTGGGGATGTGAATCTGGTTTTCTGTTCAGATGAATATTTATTGGGCGTGAACAAGGCTTATCTGAACCATAATTATTACACAGATATCGTAACGTTTGATTATTGTGAAGAGGGTGTTGTAAGTGGAGACTTGTTCATATCTGTAGACAGGGTGTTAGATAATGCGAAGGTATATAAAGTGTCTTTTTTGAATGAATTGCGACGAGTGTGTGTGCATGGTGTGCTGCATTTGTGTGGTTATGGTGATAAGACTGAGTCCGAGATCGAACAAATGCGGGCAAAAGAAGAGTTCTATTTAAACAACTATGTTTCACGTGAAACATGAGCCGAATTGGCGTAATTTTGTTTCACGTGAAACATATCGAAAATGCTCCAAAAATATGATGTGATCGTCGTTGGTGGCGGTCATGCAGGTTGTGAGGCCGCGAATGCGGCCGGTAAAATGGGTAGTCGTGTCCTTTTGGTTACGATGAACATGAATACAATTGCTCAAATGAGTTGCAATCCCGCTATGGGAGGTGTGGCAAAGGGGCAAATTGTGCGTGAGATTGATGCTTTGGGCGGGGGGTCCGGAATTGTGAGCGATCGAAGTGCGATACAATTCCGCATGTTGAATCGTTCTAAAGGACCTGCTATGTGGTCGCCTCGGACTCAAAATGATCGAATGTTGTTCGCAGAAGAATGGCGTTTGTTGTTGGAGTCAAATCCGAATGTGGATTTCTGGCAGGACATGTGTTCTGGTTTGATTATTGAAAATGGCCGCGTAATTGGTGTGAAAACTTCCATCGGAGTGGATATTTATGGAAGGGCAGTTGTTTTGACCAACGGAACCTTTTTGAATGGTTTAATTCATTTAGGTGAAAAACAGTTTGGTGGTGGGCGTGTTGGCGAAAAGGCGGCTACGGGGATTACCGAAGATTTGGTGAAGCATGGTTTCGAAGCAGGTCGAATGAAAACAGGCACGCCTCCCCGTGTAGACGGTAGATCGTTGGATTATTCCAAAATGGAAATTCAAGAAGGAGATGAAAATCCTTCGACATTTAGTTATGGGAAGGTTCCGGCTCTAAGTGAACAAAGAGCATGTCACATTACCTACACAAATGATGTGACACACGAGATCTTAAGAACAGGTTTTGATCGTTCACCAATGTTTAATGGTGCTATCAAGAGTACAGGGCCACGCTATTGTCCAAGTATTGAAGATAAGATCAATCGATTTGCGGATCGTGACCGTCATCAGATCTTTGTGGAACCGGAGGGTTGGAAAACAGTTGAGATCTATGTGAATGGATTTAGCACGTCACTTCCTGAAGATGTGCAACTCGCTGCAATGAAAACCATTCCAGGTTTTGAGCAGGTAAAAATGTTTCGTCCGGGCTATGCTATTGAATACGATTATTTCCCACCGACACAATTAAAACATTCGTTAGAAACGAAGTTAGTAGAGAACTTATATTTTGCTGGCCAGATCAATGGTACCACTGGATATGAAGAAGCAGCCTGTCAAGGTTTAATGGCGGGAATAAATGCGCACCGTAAAGTTCATAATTTGCCTGATTTTGTTTTGGGCAGGAATGATGCGTACATCGGTGTGTTAATAGATGACTTGATCACGAAAGGCACTAAAGAGCCGTATCGTATGTTTACGAGTAGGGCTGAATTCAGGATTTTATTGCGTCAGGATAATGCCGATATCCGTTTAACACCCATTGGCTATGAATTAGGTTTAACGGATGCTGATAGCTTGAGGAGAATGGAAAACAAATTGTCTGGAGCAAAGTCTGTGATCCGATCTTTTAGGGAAATAGGTGTTACACCGGAAAAAGCGAATAACATGTTGCGTTCTAAAGATTCTTCTGAATTGAACCAGCAGGTAAAGTTGTCAAGTTTAGTTACTCGACCTCAATTATCAATATTTGATGTGTTGGAAATTTCAGATGAAGCAAAAAGTGTAGTCTATAACTTAGAAACGGACCGGGAAGAAATAGTGGAACAAGCTGAGATCCTTATGAAGTATGAGGGCTATATTCAAAGGGAAGAGGAGCAAGTAGAAAAGCTTCAGAGGCTAGAAAACGTTGCTATTCCTGACCATGTTTCATACAAGGATATAAAGAGTTTAAGTATTGAAGCTAAAGAAAAATTGGACCAAATTAGGCCTGTAACTATTGGTCAGGCATCAAGAGTGAGTGGGGTTTCACCGAGTGATATTTCGGTCTTATTGATTCATTTGGGAAGATAGTTTCACGTGAAACGTTTGTAAAAAAGAAAGGTCCGAAATTAAGTTTCGGACCTTTTTATTTTTTGTGAATTCTGTTATTGTGGTTCGATCCAGTCGCCGTGACTCCGAATGAGCTCTATAAGTTCTTGTACTGCTTCTTCTTCCGGTACATTTTTCTTGACTACCGTCTTTTCCTTATACAATGTGATTTTTCCGGGCCCAGTTCCTACGTATCCATAGTCAGCATCTGCCATTTCTCCTGGGCCGTTCACAATGCAACCCATGATTCCAATCTTTAGTCCTTTCAAATGATCGGTTTCTTTTCTGATTTTTGCAGTGGTTTCTTGAAGATCAAAGAGCGTCCTTCCGCATGATGGACACGAAATATACTCTGTTTTAGAAATTCTTGTACGCGTAGCCTGCAGAATACCGAATGCAGTAGAGTTGATTAGGCCTGTAGGCGCTTCTCCGGTAATCCAGATTCCGTCTCCTAAACCATCAATCATAAGGGCGCCTAATTCTGAGGAAACTTCAAGTTGAAAGGTTTCGTTATCAGCGTGTTGGCATTGTGTCTTTAAGATCACAGGCGTGCTTAATTGTTTGGCATTCAGTACATTAAACACATCTCTGTAAACAGCAACCAGATTTTCATACGTTGTACTTAATACAAGTATCATGTTTTCTTTTAAAAGCTGAAGTTCTTCGGGATTACTTGCGTCATCGAACAATACGAAAGCTGTTGAGTTTCCTTCAAATTCATTTAAACGGGTAGTGTGTATCAATGGATGAAAACCTTTACGCTCTTTGTAGTTCTGACTCCAGTTTTTAAAAGACGTAATGATTCCTAGCGCTCCCGGTTTTTCAAATGACAGAGTGTGATCATCAATAAATACGTAATCTGCGGCTTGTTCCTGTATTTGCCATTTATCCAATGGAACGGAATAGGAATAACCGAAACCAAAGAAATGGGAAGGTTTAATGGCGCCAACATGAGAAAGATCAGCGATCACTACGGGCACATGTTTTCCGCCTATATTTTGGATGTTTTGGCTGATTCTTCGTTCATAATGATAGGGGTTGTAGGGCAATATGTGTGTATCGGCTTGTAACTCCTTGACATTTTTGGTCTTTTCGAATTTGGCCGCAAGTTTTGCTGCGACGGGAATTTCTTTTTCGGGTTCCTCAGTAAGTGAAACGCGAATAGTGTCTCCAAGACCGTCTTCGAGCAAGGCCCCTATTCCAACTGCAGATTTGATCCGTCCATCTTCACCATCGCCTGCTTCGGTTACACCAAGATGAAGAGGGTAAGAGCGACCATGTTTAAGCATCGTTGCAGCAAGTAATCGATAGGCCTGCACCATTACAAGTGCATTACTCGCCTTCATGGAAATAACAAGATTATAGAAGGAGTGTTTCTCACAAATACGAATGAATTCCATGGCTGATTCCACCATTCCTTCGGGTGTGTCTCCGTAACGGCTTAAGATTCGGTCTGAAAGGGATCCGTGATTTGTGCCAATGCGCATGGCTGTTCCGTGCTCTTTGCACAACAAAACAAGCGGCGTGAATTTTTCCTCAATACGATTCAGTTCTGCTTGATAGGTTTCGTCGGTATAATCGATCTCCTCGAATTTCTTTTTGTCCGCATAGTTCCCAGGATTCACACGTACTTTTTCCACGATTTTTGCGGCTATTTCCGCAGCATTTGGTGTGAAATGAATATCTGCCACCAAAGGGGTGTTGTATCCTAAGCGAACAAGCTCTTTTTTAATGTTTTCAAGATTTTCAGCTTCCTTTTTACTTGGCGCAGTCAGTCTCACCAACTCACATCCGGCATCGATCATTCGAATGGATTGTGCTACGGAACCTTCGGTATCCATGGTGTCTACCGTGGTCATGGATTGTAGTCGAATAGGGTTATCGCCTCCCAAGCTGAGTTCCCCAATGGAGACACTGATTGTTGGAAACCTTTTTCGGGCATATGGATCCATACAATAAGGATCCTGAGAATGAATGTGTATCATGAAAAAATATCTGACAGATGAACAAAAATAGGGAATATAATGTTCTTGTTTCGTGAGAGTATTTTAGCCTTTCAACACTGCTTACATTTTTTGTGCGGCAGCCTTTGGAAATTTAGACTACCTTTGCACCAACTAATTATAACCAATTCTCGCTTATGGGCTTGTCCACGGTAAGGTTCGCAAGGAATCACAATGAAGAATTCTACAAAGTACTGAAGCAACGCGTTAACGAGTATTTTAAAGAAAACAATATCTCCCGTTATGGGAATGCATCGATGGTTTTCAAAACGGTATGCATGCTTCTTCTTTATTTTATTCCTTTAGTGGCAGTTTTGTTCTTTGTGGAGAACACAGCGCTATATCTTCTGTGCTGGTTGCTGATGGGCTTTGGGATGGCAGGAATTGGACTATCCGTTATGCATGACGCTAATCATGGAGCATATTCGAAAAACGAAAATGTAAACAGATGGGTGGGTTATGTGCTCTTTTTCCTTGGAGGAAGTGATGTAAACTGGCGTATTCAGCACAATATCTTACACCATACATATACGAATGTAACAGGTATGGACGAAGATATTAATCCGGGATTAGTATTAAGATTTTCTCCACATGAGAAAAGAAGAAAATTGCATCGTTTTCAGCATGTGTATGCCTGGTTTTTCTATTCGCTAATGACCCTGTTGTGGTTTGTGTCCAAAGATTACAGACAAACGTACCGATACGAGAAATTGGGTTTAACTTCTACACAGAAAACAACATTGAGAAAGCAGATCATTACTTTGATCATTTCTAAGTCAATGTATGCGGTGATTACCATTGTGCTTCCGTTAATGTTAAGTCCTTTCTCCTGGTGGATCACAATTTCAGGATTTCTGATCATGCACGCGATCGCTGGATTAACACTGGCTTGTATTTTTCAACCTGCACACGTGGTTCCAACATCTGATTTTCCAATGCCAGATGATTCAGGAAACATACATGCAGATTGGGCGGTGAGTCAACTTTACAATACGGCTAATTTTGCTCCGGGTGCGCGTTTGTTCTCTTGGTATGTTGGCGGACTGAACTATCAGGTAGAGCATCACTTGTTCCCGAATATCTGTCACGTGCATTATCGAAAAATCTCTGAGATCGTAAGTGAAACAGCGAAAGAATATAATTTACCTTATCACTCGTACAAAACGTTCTATGGCGCTTTGAAGGCCCATACTAAATTGTTGTACAGACTTGGTAAATACGACGAGGCCCTGGCTTTTTAAGAAGTATTTTCATGGACATTGAAACTATTCGTGGTTTTTGTCTGTCTCTTCCATTCGTAACAGAAGCATTTCCTTTTGATCATTCAACCTTGGTGTTTAAGGTGGGCGGAAAGTTATTCGCACTGATTGACGTAGATTCTTTTTCCTTTATCAATTTAAAGTGTGAGCCTGAAATCGCGATTGAATTGCGGGAACGTTTTGATGGTGTCAGACCGGGTTATCACATGAATAAAAAGCATTGGAATTCCGTATATATACAATCCGATCTTTCTGAAAAACAATTGCTTGAGTTGATTTCGGACTCCTACAATCTGGTCTTTCAATCTCTTCCTAAGAAAATTAAAGATGAGTTTGCGCTGGGATAAATATATCTGGGCAGTTCGCCTTTCTAAAACACGTTCTCAGGCCTCAGAAGCGCTTTCTAAAGGAAAGATCAGAATCAATGATAAGGAAACGAAACCTTCCAAAGAACCTCGTATTGGCGATTTGATCAGTGTTCACCGCAACGGGGCCGTTTTTTCCTATAAAGTGCTTGCCTTACTTGAAAAACGCGTTGGACCAAAACTAGTGTCCGAATACCTGGTTGATCTGACAACCCCGGAAGAACTAAAAAAATACGAAGATTACCATTTGGCCCAAAGCGCTTATCGCTCCTATGGCACCGGAAAACCATCTAAAAAGGATCGTAGAGAGATCGATGATTTTTTACAGGATTGGGATTAATCTTTTTTCAATTTCGTGTAACGAATCGTTTCTTTGTTCGTCTGATGTGCAAAGATGACTGTTTCAGAATACAATAGCTGTGTAAATGAGCTGGCAGACGGATTGTATCGTTTTGCGCTGAAAACGACCGTTAATACAACTGTTGCACAGGATTTTGTACAAGATGCGTTTGAACGGTTATGGAGAAAAGCGGATCAGATCGAAGTCACAAAGGCAAAAGCGTATTTATTTCGAACAATCATCAATCTTCAGATTGATGCGGCCAGAAAGGCTAAACTAACCAAAATTTATCTTGAATCACAATCCGTTCAGAAAGTAGATCCTTCCACATCATTTGACCTCAGAAAACACCTGGATGATGGATTGCTTAGATTAACGGATGTACAACGCAATGCCTTGTTGTTGAGGGATTTTGAGGGATACAGTTACCTCGAAATCGCGGACATTTTGAATGTTTCTGAAGATTCGGTGAAGGTCACCATTTTCAGAGCGAGAAAGTCTTTGAAGGAGTATTTAGTAACAATTGATGTTTTGGTATGAAGTGGTCAGAAGAAGAATTGATCATCAGGATCATGGATGCCAGGGATGGTAAACTGGATGAGAGACAGTTGGCAGAGCTACAGTCTTTTATCGAAGAAAATGCTGAATTTAAAGATTACCTTGAAGTTTTACCCTTCATTGAATCCGAAAACCAACAGTTCGATAAAGAGACACTTTACAAAGCGCCTTTTCAGAATATTGAAGCCTATAAAGAACTTCAGGAGCCTTTCGATGATAAATTGATCATTGGTGAAATAGAAGGTGTATTGACTACAGAAGAAAGAGATATCATGCGATTCAAACAAAATGAACACGCATTCCGAAGAGAATTAGGGTTTTATCAGGCTACAAAGCTAATTCCGGATAGCACGATTCAATATATTCAGAAAGAGAAATTAAAACGAAAAACACTGCTCATTGCACTGAATAGGCCTTTATTGGTTGGTTTAGCAGCTGCAAGTGTAGCCATACTGCTATATTTTTCGATTTCTGCACCCGAAAACCAGCTGAACACACAAGTCTCACAAACACGTGCCCAAAGCGCCTTAAAAGTCGTTAAATCATCAAAAAAAGCCGTTTTAACTGTTGGGTCGACTAAAGTTGTTGAACCCAGTAATACGTTGCCGTTGGAAAAAAAGAAAATAAAAAATGCAGATTCACCAATCCAGATAGTGGAAGAAAGTCAAGAAGTCTTCAAAACACCTGCCATCCCTATGGTCGAGGCGCCTGAACAAGTTGAACAAGAATTTGCTGTTATTTTTCCAGAAAGTGAGGATCAAAAAGCGATAGAAAATCAGAAATTATCTGGCACAAAGCAATACGACAACCTGTGGGCATACGTCAAAGGGAAATTCAGGAAAACATTCTTTGGAGAGGAACTAATTACGAGAGATGCACAAGCATCTGA
Organism: uncultured Flavobacteriia bacterium; assembly: GCA_903928365.1. Taxonomy (GTDB): domain Bacteria; phylum Bacteroidota; class Bacteroidia; order Flavobacteriales_D; family Crocinitomicaceae; genus M0103. The sequence continues at coordinate 4,625 of CAIYQV010000174.1, read as the reverse complement.
GATTTCCAGAAAAGTAAGTGAACAAACCGGACTGGACTTAGCCTATAACAGAACGAAATCTACGGATCAAGAGGTATTATATTTTAAACTTGGCGCATTTAGTGTAGAGCGTAAGCGATCAAATTAAAAATCGCTTGTAACAGAAATCCAAGTTCTTCGTCTTAACCAAAAATAAAAATCAATAGCACATGAAAAGAATAGTTATTTTATCCGTTTTACTGATTTCTTCTACTGCGTTTGCACAAAGAGAAGAGAAAAAGGACACTACACGAATCAATGTAGGTGATACAGAGATCATCGTTATTTCGCACAATGATAAAGCAGTGATAGATACCATAGATGCGGCACCGACGGAGGCAGAAAAAGAAAAGATCAAGGCGCACTGGGCAGGTTTGGATATGGGGTTCACCGCTCTGATGAATCCAGATTTTGGAACTTCTTTTACGGATCATCCCTATTGGGAAAATGACCCGGGAAGATCCATGACCTGGAACTTGAATTTGTTTGAACAGAAATTTGGAAGAACCATTGGTTTTACTACCGGAATGGGTTTTAGCTTTACTCAAACTGCCTTCAAGGACAATTACCTTTTAGTTTATTCTGCAGACACGCTCTATGCTGAGATTGATTCTGTCAATACATATTCTAAAAACAAATTACGAGCGACTTATTTGACGGTTCCTTTGTTGCTGGATATTTGTTCAGTAAAAAAAGGAGGAGATGGATTTTACCTTGCAGCCGGAGTTGTGGGAGGTGTACGAATTTCTTCCAGGATCAAACGAATTGGTGAGCTGGATGGCAAGGAATTTCGCCAGGAAGAAAAAGGAGTGTATGGGTTAAATGCGTTCAGACTGGATGCAACAATTCGCACAGGATACGATAATTGGGGGGCATTTGCTTCTTACAACCTGATGCCATTATTTGAAACATCAAAAACAGTAGCAGTCTATCCACTTACTGTTGGACTGACGCTCAACTTTTAATTGAATTGAAAGGTGAAATAAAAAAGGCTGCTCAATTGAGCAGCCTTTCCTTATTCCAAGAAGTTGGATTATTTCTTAACTACGTTAAACTGTGCAGTTTTTCCGTTTTCAAGAACAACGTTAACAACATAAACACCTGCATTCAATGCAGCGATGTTCAAGTCTGTTTTTCCGTTTACTAGATCAGTAGATTTTGTAAGAACGATACGTCCTGCTACATCTGTCATAGTGATCGTTGCATTTCCTTCTGCTTTCAAAGAAACAGTGATGTTATCTACTGCAGGGTTAGGATATGCCATACCATTGATCATGTTAGATTCAGCTACACTCAATTCAGATGCGTTGAATACTTTCACTGCCATTGCAGGCGCATTGTCAGATCCAAAACCACCAGCTGAATATACTCCGTCACTTTCAACCGGATACAATGGCTGTAAATAATCGTTCACATTCATAGTGTAGTTGATTTGTGTATCGTATGCAAAATAAACTTGAAGGTTCACTGTTTGAGCACAAACCAAATAACGTTTGTTGTTTTCAAGAACTACGGGAGTTGTTAGTGCTCCGTATACCATGCTATCCGGAATGTTTGAAGGATAGTAGTAGTATCCATAAGAAATCGGAGTCAACACATTGAAAGCCAGGTTTGCATCATTCAAATCTGTGAATACATCACCCCACTCGTAAACATTCAATGCGATCTCTTCACCTGTCAGGTCAACACTGTCCGCAGCATTCGTAACAAGAGAAAAATAAACACCTTCTACACCGATACGGCTTGCGTTTGGATCTGAGATCACGTTACACATACCGAAACTTGCTGTCATTGTAGATGGTTTGAAACCTCCTGCTCCAGCTGGAAGATTACTAAGAGAATCAAGTCCGCTGAAGCCATAGATAGAGTCATTAACAACGAAGTAGGATGTCAATACGTTATCCGCAGGATAATCGTCGTTCACTGCATCCAATCCAACGGTATACGTCAAAGTATAACGACCTGTCGGATAGGAAGCCAAAGAGAATGGGGGGAAAGATTGAGCTTCTCCCGGATATAGGTATACACTGTCCGCAGCAGCCAACGAAGTTACCGTAATGGTGTTGTCATAAACTGTTGCTCCTGAAGGATTTTTAACCGTAGCGTTTACGATGATGTTGTTTTGTGCAGCAGATCCATCATTGAACAATTGAGTACCGATGTCAAAGCTGAATTCTGTACCGCTCTGAGAAAGCTGAGACAAAACGCCAGTTGATTTAGAGATCAATGTTCCACCTGGACGGATAGAAGCATCGTTCGAGAACAAACCTACTTTGTTACCCATAAATACTACAACTGGTCCGTTAGCCATCTCTGCTACTAAAGCAGCACCATCGAAGCTTGTCAACATTACAACCGGGATCGTAACGCTTGCAGCGTCAGTTCCAGCGCCCATGGCAACAGCGGCTGGATCACGGTTGATAATGATCACACCAACTGCACCAGCGTTCTGTGCATTCAACGCTTTAAGGCTGAAATTACATGTGTTTCTATAGATGACTGCAATTTTACCAGTTAGGTCGTTCGTTAGTGGGTTACAACCCTCTTGAGAAATTGGGTGACCTTGAGCGTTAGTTCCGGCGCTTCCGTCTTCAACCAACATTAATGTGTCTTCTACAAATGTTCCAGGAACATTGAAATCTGGAGTTACACCCCATGAAGCAGGGTCAGCCCATGTATGATCATAGCTGGCCACGATGGAGGCTGGAGAAACTCCCACCACCACAGATTGTGAGTAAGCCATAAAGCCTGTCACAATTGAAGAAATGAATAGTAAAGTTTTTTTCATGTTTTCTTGATTTAATTAACGCAAAATTAATACATTATTTATTGTTAATGCAATAGACGCTATGCCTTTCTGAAGGGTTGGTTGAAAAAATAAAGCCGCTTACAGAAATGCAGGCGGCTTTGAGTAAAGAGAGGTGTTTGTTTATTCAGCTGTAATGGCTGCTTTCAGGAACTCACGATTCATCCTGGCAATGTTCTCCAGAGAAATTCCTTTCGGGCATTCTACCTCACACGCACCGGTATTGGTACAGTTTCCGAATCCTTCTTCATCCATTTGTCGAACCATGTTCAATACACGTTGTTTCGCTTCCACTTTTCCTTGAGGTAATAAAGCATATTGAGAAACTTTTGCCCCAACGAACAACATTGCAGAACTATTCTTACACGTTGCCACACATGCACCACAAGCGATAAATGCTGCTGCTTCGAAAGCTTTGTCCGCGTCTTCTTTTGGAACAGGAATGGCATTGGCGTCCATTGTTCTTCCTGAAGTGTTAACGGATACAAAACCTCCGGCTTGTTGTATCCGATCGAAAGCGCTTCTGTCAACTACGAGGTCTTTAATGATTGGAAAGGCCTTGGCTCTCCATGGCTCCACATAGATCGTTTCGCCATCCTTGAAGGTACGCATGTGCAACTGACAAGTCGTAATGCCTGTGTCAGGACCATGAGCGCGTCCGTTGATGTACATAGAGCAACTTCCGCAGATACCTTCGCGACAATCATGGTCGAACGCAACCGGTTCTTTGCGCTCGTTGATCAACTGTTCGTTCAATTGATCCATCATTTCCAAAAAGGAACTGTCTGTAGATACGTGATCCAGTTTATACGTTTCGATCGCTCCTTTGGAATTAGCGTTTTTCTGACGCCATACTTTCAGGTTGATGTTTATGAATTTTGATGCCATTTTTTTAGTTTTTAGTTTTAAGGCATTAGCCAATAGTTTTAAACTATAAGCCAATAACCTACAACACCGTTAGATCTTTTTTTTCTAATTTCTTTATAAAGGCAGTGAGCATTTTGCTTTCTTCCTGGATTTGAGATTTAATTTTAATTAGTAATTCTTCAGCACATAAATAGCCCAATTTTTCCGCGAGGATAATATGTGTTTCTAATTCATAAAGTGATCCACGAGAAATTTTTATGAATTGGCTATAACTCTTAGTCGAATTTCTTCCATAGCCCTCCGCAATATTAGCTGAAATAGAAGATGCAGAACGTCTAATTTGACTTGAAAGAGCATATTTTTCTGCCTCAGGAAAATCCTTAGTTAGTTGATATACATCTACGGCAAGGTCTATGCCTTTTTGCCATATCAGTAAATCTTTATACGAAAGAACCGCCATACTAGTGCCTAATTACTATTGCCTAATTACTTGTAGTTTCTCGCAGCAATTTTAATGAACTCATATTTCAACTCTTCTTTGTGAAGGTTTTCTTTGCTGATATCGTCTCCCTGATATTCCCAGGCACCTACAAATTTGAAGTTCTCATCGTCACGAAGCGTTTCTCCTTCAGCATCCTGATATTCTTCACGGAAGTGTCCTCCACATGATTCGTTTCGTTGCAAGGCATCCATGGCCATCAGTTGCCCCAGTTCAATAAGATCGGCTACGCGAAGTGCTTTTTCCAATTCCGGATTTAACTCGTCAGCGGAACCTGGGACGTACACTTCTTTGTGAAATTCTGCCTTCAGGGATGCAATCTCCTCGATGGCTTCTTTTAAACCCTTTTCGTTTCTTCCCATTCCAACTTTGTTCCACATGATCAATCCCAATCGTTTATGGAAATGGTCAACGGATTTCGTTCCGTTATTATTG
>CAIYQV010000173.1 GCA_903928365.1 uncultured Flavobacteriia bacterium | reverse complement strand
TGAACTTCACATTCCTCGAATGACTCTTTCTCCCGGGCGATACGGATATACTCTGTTTTGTAGCATTAACGGTGAGGTCTCCGACTGGATAAAGAACGCTGGAATGTTTAATGTCGAAGGCGGTGACTTCTTCGGCAACGGTAGATTGCCCGACTCGGGTCAGGGCTGGCTTGTCATGGAACATCAATTTGAAGTCAGTCGGTCTAATGGTCCGACGTATTTCAACTAATTCAGAATTATAGACTCAACGTGAATATGAATAAAGTCCTCCGTGTCATTTCGGCCATTATTAGGCGACTAGCAGTGATGCCTCTTAGGCTGCTGCCTTTTCAGTGGAGAGCCATTGAGGTTGAAAGGCTCGTTTCGACGATGCAGTTAGTGACCTCAACTAGGCATGGTGACATCCATTTTTTTTGCCCATCGCACCAAAAAGACACAAAGTCCAATCAACAACATAAAAAAGAAAACGGTTCCCGAAAAGAAAGGCAAGCCAAATAAATTTACAAAGGCCACCTCAAAACTAGAAGCCATGGCGATGGAACCGGGGATGATTCCTTCTTGAATGAAGCCAAGTGCAAAAATCGAAATGTGTCCGGTTAAAATTAATCCTTGCGGGGTCACCTCTTCCTTCACTCTAAAATAAATCATGTAACCAATTGCTGGAACAACAAGAATCCCTAAAAGGTGAACTCCAATTGCCAAACCTAGCATGAAAAAGATTAATAGGATCCATCTGTTTGGACGATAATCATCCGAAAGTTCTCCCGATTTGTAAAGGGCCATTTCTTCGTCCCACTTAAGGATCGCCCAAAAAATTACTGCTGTAAACAAGGACGCCATCGCGTAAACCTCACCTTCTACAGCCGAGAACCAGAAGGAATCAGAGAAAGTATACGCCAAGGAACCGATCGTTGCAGAGGCAAAAATAGCTATCTGATTTCCGGATGTGATTTCCTTTTCTTGCGTAAGAATGATTTTTTTGATGAGTAGCGTCAAAGACCAAAACATAAAAAGAATGGTCAAAGAACTTGAAATATCCGAAAGCGCATTGATCCATACTGCCACTGATTCAGGGGCAGCAAAGAAACTAAAAAGACGTCCGAGCACCATGAATAATGGCGCACCTGGTGGGTGTCCAACTTCTAATTTGTATGCAGCAGTAATGTATTCTCCACAATCCCACAAACTTGCAGTCGATTCAATCGTCATTAAATACACAGTGCTGGCAATTAGAAAAACAAGCCAGCCAAGTAGGGTATTCCATTTAGTATAATTCATATGTATGCGAATTAGTTCTTTAATTTGTCCTGCGAATTTAAGAATATTCGCTTTGAAAACCCATTCATTTTGAGCAATTACGCAACAAGTTTCAAATTATTTTTCAAAACTTATTGAAAACAAGAAAAAATGTTCTTAAATTTGCCTCCGAATTCTTAGGAATGTTGACTGACCTATGGTGTAATTGGCAACACGTCGGTTTTTGGTACCGAAGAGTCTAGGTTCGAGCCCTAGTGGGCCAACAAGAGGAG
>CAIYQV010000172.1 GCA_903928365.1 uncultured Flavobacteriia bacterium | reverse complement strand
TTCCGCTACAATAAGGGCACACCCATTCTCTATCACTTGTGGTATAAATTGGTGTCCGTCCACACTTGCTCCACGGATGGCGAAAAACACATCTTCCGCACCAACCTTGCGGGAATCAAAAACCAATGCCTTTACCGAACGATCCTGTTCGCCGTTGATAGCTAACGTTTGAACCCCTTGCAATATGTCCTTCAAGCGTTTCATTAATCCAGCGTTAATTCAATTACCCCTCCCCTGAACAGTGGTCTACCCGCAGGGATAGATTGTTTAACCACACGTCCGTAACCACTCACATGCGCATTCATTCCTTTCGACTCGATGAGGTAAACTGCATCTTTCGCACTTAATCCTGTCAGATTAGGAACAGCATCCTTCGCAACGGCACGTTGTCTCATGCGTATGTGCGAACTATCGCGGTCTGTTCTTAGCCATTCAGACTGAGCCAGCAATTCGTAGTTCACATTCAGGAATTTAAACGCCCTTACCAGGTCGAATTTATTGCCGCTCATAGCGGAAGGCGTATTCTTTTCGATCTTTTTACCTTTGTTAACTGCGTGATGGTACGTCAAAGCTGAAGCATAGACTTTATTCGCAATCGCGGTGAATACAGTACCCGAAACTACTGCTCCGTAATATTCTTTTTTAGGCTCTGAGATCACTACGATGCATGAATATATCGGTGTTTGTGCAGGGAAATACCCCACGAAAGACGCCTGGTATGAACGTTGGCCTTTGGCACCATATCTTCCGTCGGAATTTAAAATCACTGCGGTACCCGTTTTACCAGCGATCTTGAACTGTGAGGATTTGATTTTCTTTCCGGTTCCGTCAATCATAACACCCTCCAAACAGGAACGCAGAATAGACAAGGTGCTTTCCGAACAGATCTTTTTGCGTAAAACAACAGGCTCAAAACGTTTCACTATTTCTACTCCACGTCTGATCTCCTGGACAAATTGCGGTCTAACCAAATCTCCTCCATTTGCAACTGCATTGTAAAATGCCAATGTTTGAAGTGGGGTTTGTTGAACTTCATATCCGATCGACATCCATGGAAGCGACGTGCCGTACCAGTGATCGGAACCCGGTCTATATATCGTAGGCGTTGGCTCTCCTTCCAGATCAATTCCCAATGGCTCCGTCAAACCGAAGGATTCTAATCGTTCGATAAAAGCTTCAGGCTCATTTCCGTAGGCTCGGTTAATTACTTTGGCTATGACGTTGGAAGATTTCTCAAAGGCTGTTTTTATAGAAATCCGTCCATATCCGCCTTCATGCGCATCCAACAGTTTGCCACCGTTGAACTGATAGATTCCATAGGCATCAACGGTATCTTTAATATTGATCTTGTCATCCTCCAAAGCCGCCATAAGGGACGCTAATTTGAAAGTGGACCCCGGCACTTCTTTGCGGCCGATAGCGAAATTGAAATCCTGCTCACCATAGGTTCCATCTTCCCTTCTCGCCAAATTAGAGATCGCTTTCACGAAACCCGTTTTGACGTCCATCACCACCACACATCCATGTTTGGCCTTCTGATCCTTTAACTGTCGCTCAAGTTCGGAAGAAGCCACTTCCTGAATGTCCTTATCTATGGATGTGATCACATCTGCCCCCTCCACAGCTTCTTTAACGATCTGACCTGTTTTCTTCCAACCAGTCGGGATCTTTTGTTCGATCTCTTCACCCGGTTCACCACTCAAATACTCGTTGAACGCCTGCTCAATCCCCTTCGTGCCTTCGAGCATTCCAAGAGAATCGTTGAACTTACACGACCCCAGTGTTCGTCTCAGCAACTCGCCATTTGGTCTTTTGCGTTCTATGATCTCATCTGTGTCTATAAATCCTCCTTTTAGTCGACCTTTATCAAAAATCGGAAGTTTACTTAGTGCACGTCGTTCTTCGTTGCTCACCTTTTTGCGGATCAGCAAGTAGCGACTTTTTCGCTCACGCGCTCCACGGATCATTCGTTCGTATTCAAATGCACTTCGATCCTCATACATACGAGCTAAACCTGCCGCCAAGTCGGATACTTCAGCATCAAAAGTCTTCTGATCCACCACCATCGGATCCATGTGAATATCATAGGAAGACACAGAGGTAACCAACGGCGTAAGATTCACATCAAGGATCTCACCCCTTCTGGGAATCCGTTTTACTGACTGAATGGTTTTGGTATTATCTCCGGAAGCAAAGAACTGCGTAGCCTCACCGAATTGGATCGAAACTGTTTTAAACAGAACGATGAGCATCAAGGTAATGAAACCAAAATACACCAGGTATGCCCTCCAGATGATATCTTTTTTTTCCGTTGCCATTTACTTCTCCGTCACTTTCAATTTGATCACCTTAATCGAATCTTCTGACTCTACCAACCCTTCAGGCCCCAGTCTCTGAACCAGCTTGTATCTTCTGGTCCCTTCCTCCATATGCGCCTTTATTTCCACATAATCAGCTGTCATCTCATCAAGTTGCTTCTGAGCAGTATCAATGTCCTTCGAGAGTTGTTTGCCATAATAGCCCTTACCAACGATCAGAAGTAAAAGGAGCATAATAAAGAAGATGAAATTGAGGTTGTTGACCACAAATTCCCTCGTAAGGAAATCTCCATTAAGGATCTGCGCAAAAGCATTTGGACGCGTATTCTTTGGTTTCGAACGCGCACGCTCCTTCTCCTCCTTTTGACGCTCTTTTCGCGTCAACTCCTCCATGGTATCTTTATCCAAAAATTCGTTATCGCTCATTGCGTTCTGCTATTCTTAATTTGGCACTTCGTGCGCGTTGATTTAACTCGATCTCTTGCTCTGCAGGCGCAATAGGATGTCTATTAACTTCCGTGAAGGGCTTGAGGATATTTCCAAAAAAGTCCTTAGTAATCTCACCCGTCAGACTTCCCCTTTTCATGTAGTTCTTTACCAATCTGTCTTCCAGTGAATGATAGGACATCACTACTAAGCGACCACCGGGTTTCAACACATCTGCCGTTTGCTCCAGAAAGCGCTCCAAAACAGGCATTTCCTGATTCACCTCAATACGAATTGCCTGAAAGATCTGCGCGTAATATTTATGTTCCTTGAATTTGGGTGCAAAAGGCGCTATGAGATCTATCAGTTCACCAGTGGTCTTCAGTTTCCTAACCTCTCTTGCTTTGACAATCTCGGCGGCTACCCTTCGGGAATTTTTGATTTCACCGTATACATGCAATAAACGAGAAATCTGATCCTCAGGATATTCATTTACCACATTAAATGCGCTAAGCTCACCTGATTGATTCATGCGCATATCTAACTGCGCATTGGATCGAATGGAAAAACCACGTTCTTCCGCATCAAATTGATGTGAGGACACACCCAAGTCAGCAAGGATACCATCCACTTGCTTTATCCCCATCAATTTTAAATGGTTTGCAAGAAAAGAAAAGTTAGCCGGAACAAATTTGAAATTAGGCGCCTCCCATGTGTTCTTTGCCGCATCCGGATCTTGATCAAAGGAGATCAACATTCCTTTTTCAGACAATCGATCGAAAATAGCACGGGAATGACCACCTCCACCGAAAGTCACGTCTACATACACTCCATCAGGATGGATATTCAACCCTTCCAGGCACTCGGAAAGCATGACAGGGATATGGTATACCGTGTTATTCTCCATCACCAAGATCACCCATTACTTCATCCGCCAGATCAGCGAAATCCGCCATGTTGCCCTCGATCATTTCGAAGTATTTAGCTTTTTCCCAAATCTCGACCCTGTCGTTGTATGCGATCAGCATAACATCCTGAACAAGACCGACTCGCGACATGTGTGCCGTAGGAATCAAAATGCGCCCCGCATTATCCAGCGAAACCAATTTGGCACCCTGATGGAAAAGGCGGTAGAACATCCGGTTCTTAGGTTTGAACAAATTCATCTTGGAAAGCTTCTCACTGATCTTTTCCCATTCATTGAGCGGATAAAGCGTAAGACAGTCCTCAAAACCTTTGTTCAACATGAAATCGCGCTGAGAAGCCGGAGACAGTTGCTTGCGCAGTCCCGAAGGAAAAAGGAAACGCCCTTTTCCATCCAGTTTTACTTCAAATTCTCCGACTAAGCCTGACATGACGATTAATAATGGGTAAAATTAGCGGATTTGCCCCACTTTTTACCACTGGTTTTTCGTTTGTTAATAAATTCTAACGCACAAAGGATGATTTTGTTACAAATGACAGGCCTATAATTCGTTTAAAACTCTATTTTTCAATGAATTAAAAATAGTGGTAAAAAGTGGTAACAATAAATAACTGTGGAAAAAGTAGGTGGTTTTCAACAATTTCGCCCCGCGTTTTCAACAGTGATTCAACAGGCATTTAAAACACTATTTTTACCCCATGAAAGACAAGTTATTGAACTGGTCCTTGCTGCTCCTCCTTGCCATGATCTGGGGAAGCTCCTTCATTCTGATGAAAAAAGGAATGTACAACGAGTTGGATATGCCCGTTTTTTCAAGTGTTCAGGTAGGAGCAATGCGCATGTTGATCGCCGGCAGCCTCATGCTTCCACTCGGTATCTTTTATTTGCTTAAAATAAATTCCTGGAAAGACTTCCTGTTTCTTTCAGTTGTCGGCTATTGTGGTAATTTTTTTCCAGCATTTTTGTTTACCTATGCTGAGACAGGCATCTCTTCCGGACTTGCCGGCATATTAAACAGCTGTACCCCTCTATTTACAGTCATTCTGGGAACACTTGTCTTTAAAATGAGGTTCTCTATGGTTCAATTGGCAGGCGTATTTATTGGAAGTCTTGGGGTATTTATCCTTTTAAGCAATTCATTGCAAGGACAATCCAAAGCCACCTGGCTTCACCCGACCGCCGTTGTGGCAGCCACCCTGCTTTATGCCCTAAGTCTCAACACCATAAAACACAAACTTCAACATTTCAAATCCATTCAGATTACGGCATCTGCCTTCAGTACTGTTTGGCTACCCGCACTCATTGTATTTTTTCTTACTGACACACCAACAACCATCACCTCACACCCTGATGCTTTCACCTCACTGACCAGTATTGGTATTCTTTCAATTATAGGAACAGCTGCAGCGGTTTTCGTATTCAACATCCTAATTAGCAGATCAACCGCCGTTTTTGCAAGCAGCGTCACCTATTTAATTCCGGTGGTTGCCATCATCATTGGCAGCTTTTACGGAGAGCATTTCCACTGGACACAGCCCATAGCATTACTCATCATTCTTGTGGGAATTTTTTGGGCAAACAGAGCAGCTCGAGATCAAAAATGATTCTATTTCCTCAACAGTGTTGTGTTATTAACTTTTTTGGCTATCTTTGCCATCCTAATTTTAGAAAAACAAATTAAAAACAAGCTATTATGTACGCAATTGTAGAGATAGCAGGGCAGCAATTCAAAGTGCAAAAAGACCAAAAGATCTTTGTACACCGTTTGGCAGCTGAAACCGGATCAAAAGTTGAATTTGACCGCGTTCTTCTTGTTGACAACGATGGAACAGTGAACATTGGCGCCCCGGCTATAGCAGGAGCTAAGGTGACTGCAGAAGTGAATGATCACGTGAAAGGTGATAAAGTTATCGTTTTCAGAAAGAAAAGAAGAAAAGGATACGAGAAAAAGAACGGTCACCGTCAAAGCTTTACGGCGATCACAATTAAGGACATTAAAGTTAAATAATTCATTCAGTTCGCTGAATTAATACGTAAATACCATGGCACACAAGAAAGGAGTCGGTAGTTCGAAAAACGGTCGTGAGTCGCAAAGTAAGCGTCTTGGCGTTAAGATCTTTGGTGGTCAGGCAGCTATTGCCGGAAACATCCTCGTTCGTCAGAGAGGTACACAGCACCATCCGGGAGAAAATGTTGGTATTGGTAAAGACCATACATTGTATGCTTTGACAGACGGCATCGTTGAATTCCGTAAGAAAAAAGACAATCGTTCATTTGTTTCGATCGTTGCATTGGAAACGACAGAAGCATAAACGGATTATACTATTTGTTAAGGGCGCACTTCGGTTCGCCCTTTTTTTTTGAGAAAAATTATAAATTCTGCGCTTTGCACTAATCTGTTCATTCACCAAGTTTTATATATATAAAGTTCATGTGGAAAAAGAGAAAACATTTCACGATGCAGTATATTTGAAATCAGTCATTGTGAACTTTTAAAGAAATATGACAAGCGAAAAGACCATTAAAGTTTCAGCCCAAACTGTTTTCTTCAAAGATCTGGATATTTTGCGCTTCTTTGCTGCAATCCTCGTAGTATTTGCGCATGCATTTGAAGGTTTTTGCGGCTGGTTTGGCATCCCTCATTCTCTTGCCGAACCAAGTAATCCTCACAGCTTTTCATACGTCGGAAAATTTGCAAACCAGCTCATTGTAAATGGTGCATTTGGAGTGGACCTTTTTTTCATGATCAGCGGATTTCTTATCACTTATATCCTCCTAAAAGAAAAAGAGCTTTCAGGAAAGATCAATATTCCAAAATTCTTTATGCGCCGAGCCGTGCGTATATGGCCATTGTTTTATCTGCTCATTCTACTTGGTCCTTTAGCTATCTATCTGGCCAGATCAGAAGCGCAGCCCAATTATCTTGCTAATCTATTTTTTTACAATAATTTTCATGCGATTCAGGCAGCAGACCCATGGGGATACCCTTTTGCTCATCTCTGGTCGATTTGTGTGGAAGAACATTTCTACTTGATCTGGCCCTTTATCATTGCATTTTTGCCTACAAAACATCTTAAAAAGGCACTCTATATTCTCTTTGCCGTTTTGCTTTGTTTCCGTTTGAGTTTATATTTCCAAGGCGTCAATCCCATTCAACTCTATTTAAATACCTTCGCACGTATTGATGTGCTTGTATTGGGAGCCATTTACGCTGTGCATTTTTCTGATGGATCCGCTAAGCTTAGATTAACAAAACTTCATCGCCTGATGCTCTATATGTTCCTACTTATAATGAGTGCATGTATTTGGGCTTATGAGGTTCAGTCCGTATTTCAAGTTATCGTTTATAAATATTTATTCTGTGTCATTGGCGGCATTGGAATGATCTATTTCGTTTTTGCATCGGAACGACTCATTGACCTACCATTCAAACGATTCTGGAATTATCTTGGGAGGATATCCTTTGGCATATACCTCTTTAGCAATGTATTGATCCCCATAATTGTACAACAGTTCATGTACCGATTCAGCACAAATAATATGTGGCTTTATTTTTTTCTCAATGTGTTTTTAAGCATATCCATTGCAGCTATTGTTTACGAACTGTATGAGAAGCAATTCCTGAAACTCAAGAAACATTTTGAGATTATTAAAACCAAACGTACTTAAAGCTGAACCTATTGATTGAACGCTTATAAAAATCAACTTACTTTTTGTTTTTAATTCCTATTTTCGCACCGAAAAATTAAGCAGCTATGCTAGAGATCACACGTATCAGAACAGAAAAGGACTCCATCATCGAAGGGTTAAAAAAGCGAAATCTAGATGTGGCTCCCACCATTGATCAGATTCTAGATAAAGACCAGCAATGGAGATCAGCAAAAACAGATCTGGAAGCTATTGCAGCAGAACAAAATCAGTTGGCCAAACAGATTGGAGAATTGTTTAAACAAGGAAAACAAGAGGAAGCAAATACTGCTAAAATTCGCACAGGAGAATTAAAATTAAAGGAAACCGAATTAAAGAGTCTGGTTGATGGACTTGATCAGGAGATCACTCAATTGCTCTACACACTACCAAACGTTCCAAACGAACTTGTAAAGGCAGGAAAAGATGAGAAAGACAACGAGATTGTATTCGAAGACGGGGAACAACCTACTTTTTCTTCAGAACCTTTAGCGCATTGGGATCTGGCAAAAAAATATGACCTCATCGATTTCGAATTGGGAGTGAAGGTTACAGGAGCAGGATTTCCATTTTACAAAGGGAAAGGTGCTAAATTGCAACGCGCTTTGATAGCCTTCTTTTTAGAAGAAGCAGACAAAGTTGGTTATGAAGAATACATTCCCCCGCTGGTAGTGAATGAAGCTTCAGGCTACGGTACAGGTCAACTTCCGGATAAAGAAGGTCAGATGTACTATGTGAATGAGGATGATTTCTACCTCATCCCAACGGCAGAGGTTCCATTGACAAATATTTTCCGAGATGTGATCTTACCTGACGACCAATTTTCCATTAAGTTAACAGGTTATACTCCTTGCTTCCGCAGAGAAGCAGGATCTTACGGAAAAGATGTACGAGGCCTTAATCGTCTGCATCAGTTTGATAAAGTAGAGATCGTTCGCATTGAACATCCTGACAATACGGCAAAAGCATTGGAAGAGATGATCGAACATGTAAAGGGACTGCTTTCTAAACTTGGACTACAGTTCCGTATTTTGCGTCTTTGCGGTGGCGATACCGGTTTCGCCTCAGCGATGACCTACGACTTTGAAGTGTATTCTGCCGCTCAGCAAAAATGGCTGGAGGTAAGTTCCTGCTCGAGATTTGATACATTCCAATCCAACCGATTGAAGCTACGCTTTAAAAATCAAGATAAAAAAACCCAGTTGTGTCATACCTTAAATGGTTCCGCTTTGGCACTGCCTCGAATTGTAGCAGCACTTTTGGAAAATCATCAGACGCCTGAAGGTATTCTTATTCCCGAAGCCTTGCAAAAATTCACCGGGTTTGACCGAATTGCCTAATTGAAACCGCTTCGGCGGTTTTTTTGTTAATAATAGTCAACTCTTGGTTACTTGATCTGTATTCTATCGTTTAAGAATGTACTTTTAGGCTATGAAAATTGGATTACTGTCATTTTTAATACTATTTGCAGCAGCAGCTTGCACTGACTTCGACCGCGAAGAACAATTGCGTAAAGTCGATAATCTGAGTCAGCAGGTTGATAGTTTACAAGTAGCATTGCAGGAACATCGAGTGGATACGCTAGTACACCTTCGGACGGCGGTAACCACCCTGGAACTGAGAATCCGGAACAATTATACAGCTGATACGATCGATATAGCTCTCGGAGAAAAAATGGAAAAGTTCCGTCAACTGAAAAAGTTTTTCATGGCTGAACACGAAGCTGAAGGTGAGGAAGAAGGTGAGGGTGAAGGATTAAATCATCAGACACTGGGTTCAGCATATGTAGCAGTCAAACGAGGGATCACAGCAGAAAAGAGTACCCTTCTAAAATTGAAAAGCGATATTTCGAATGGATTTGGAAAAAGGGACAAGTACAACGAGTACATTTCATTCGAAACCGAAAAGGTCAATCAGTTATGTGCACTTCTGGAGGATTACAAATCACACAAGAATAGGATTCTTAATGAATTTAAGGAAGTCTATGGGGATCTCAATACATTTGCCACCCAACTTGAGTCGGTAAAGAAATCCAAGTCTAAAAAGTGAAGCATCTACTCCTAGTATGTTTGGGGTTGTTCCTGTCAACTGCCATTTTTGCTCAAGGCGAAACGGATCAGCAATTGGCTCAGTATTACTATTCAAATGGGGAATTTGCAAAGGCTCGAACATACTATGAGAAGCTTTATTCCAAGGAACCCAGCAAATTTCATTTCAACAGATTATATGAGTGTCTGATCCAGGATAAAGAACTCAAAGAAGCAGAAAAACTGATCAAAAAACAGATCTCATCTAATCGTTCGGAACAGGAATACATCGTCATCCTTGCTCAATTCTACGAAGAGAATGAAGAACCCGATAAAGCGCTTAAACTTTATGATGATCTGATCGAAGAATTACCGGAAGATCCCTCACGAATCATTGCTTTGTACAATGCCTTCAGATCAAAGAATAAAAACGAACTGGCGCTTAGAACACTTGAAAAAGGAAGGAAATTATTGAAAGCCGCCTATCCGCTCCATTTTCAGTTTGCTGAATTATATGGCGCAACGGGTCAGCAAGAAAAAATGATTACGGAATACCTGGATCTGTTAGATCAGAACAGCGGTTATGCCAGCAGCATACAAACTGTTCTTTCACGTCAAATAGATTTCAGCAAGGATGACAGTAAAGAATATGTTCTTTTAAAAACTTCCTTACTTGAACGCATACAGAAAAAACCGGGTGAAATAGCTTATTCTGAGATGCTTATCTGGCTTTTTATACAGAAAAAGAACTTCTCAGCTGCTCTGACTCAAACGCAGGCGCTTGACCGGAAATTAGGCGAACAAGGAAGAGGAGTCATGGAACTGGGCAAAATGTGTGTAGAAAACCAATCCTATGACATTGCTCGCCAGGCATTCAAATACGTTCGTGACCTTGGCGATGACAAACTCTATTTTTATCAGGCCGAGAGCGCCTTATTGAACACACGATTTCTCGAGATTACAACCAATCGAAATTATTCGAGTGAAGAACTTGATGCTGCTATAGTCGAATACCAAGTAACACTTACCCGATTAGGAAAAAGAAAAACCTCTGTACCCGTCATTTTGGAGCTGGCCCATATTGAGGCTTTCTATGGAAGCCGATCCAAAGAGGCCATCACACAACTTAATGAAGCCCTGTTAATTCCCGGTTTGACTGACATTCAGAAAGCCGAGGTCAAGATGAAACTAGCCGATATTCAGGTGTTAGACGGGGATATTTGGGAGGCATCTCTGCTGTACATGCAAGTAGAAGCTGATTTTAAATTTGAACCAATTGGTCACGAAGCGAAATTCAAAAATGCACGGATCTTTTATTACGATGGGGAATTTGACTTTGCGCAATCACAACTAAGTGTATTGAAGGAGTCAACCTCCAAACTCATTGCCAATGATGCGCTTCAGTTATCCTTACTGATTACAGATAATTTCGGTTTAGACAGCAATTACACCGTAATGACCTGGTTTGCAAAAGCGGATCTGCTCATCGAACAGCACAACTACTCAGCTGCTTACCAACTCTTTGATTCTATTAATACCGGGTTTCCTTATCATAGTCTTTCGGATGAAATCCTTTTCAAAAAAGCCATGATAGCAGAACAACAAGGAAAATGGAATGATGCCATCCCAATTCTGGAAGAACTGCTAAAATATCACGGTGAGGATATATTGGCGGATGATGCCCTTTTTCACTTGGGAGATATTTATGAAAATCATCTCGAAAACAAAGAAAAAGCAATGGAATTTTACAAAACCATTCTTTTTGATTTCAAGGGGAGTTTACATGCTATTGAAGCCAGAAAACGTTTGCGCGCCTTGCGGGGCGACAATCTGGATGAAGAAGATCTGCAATAGGAATCGAACATCTCCCGCACTCTCTTGTTTACTTAGTGATGAAAGCACTCCTATTTCTTTTTCCGCTCCTGTCACTTTTGGCATGTGCCCAAACTAATTCAGAAAAATCAACGAAGATAGAATCATCGTTGAAATCCCCTGAAAACGCCGATACAGCTTATTTTGCAGCCGGGTGTTTCTGGTGTGTTGAGGCGATCTTTGAATCCATCGAAGGAGTGGAAGGTGTCGTTTCAGGATATACCGGAGGATTTACGAAGAATCCAACCTATGAATCTGTATGCACAGGAAGAACAGGTCATGCAGAAACGGTCATGGTCATTTACAACAACACCAAAGTTGTTTACGACACCTTATTGTCTGCCTTTTTCAATTCGCACGATCCGTCTACCCTAAACAGTCAGGGACCAGATTTCGGAACACAATACCGATCTGCCATCTATTACACAACCCCTTTAGAAAAGCAACGAGCTGATCTGTTTGTAGATTCACTCTTAAAACGAAAAATCTTCGATAAGATCACTACCGAGATCAAACCACTTAATATTTTCTGGGAGGCGGAGATCTACCATCAGAATTATGAAAAGAACAATCCTGACAATCCTTACATCGAGCGCATTTCAGTTCCGAGGTTCAACCGTTTCAAAGAAAAATTCAAAGGCACGTTAAAAGGGGATTAAACTCACTGAGTAATACTCGCAAAATTTTACTGATTTTTTCAATTCCAAAGGCAACCTTTTTTTCCCTATATTCGTTAACCTTTTGGCTTCTGATAGCTGAAACGATAACTATGCAAACCATGAAAAAAAAGACTTGTCAATCAACGAAGTTGTTTTCGTTACATAAAATCGGTTTAGTACTAACAATTGCACTTTTTGGTTTTTCTCATTTAACCCATGCGCAAGAAAAATCTTCTTCACGATCAATCGATACCACACTTAAAGTTTCTCAGAAAAAGTCGATAGACAATCCCGTTACCGAAACCGGAAAGGAATATCCTTTAGTCGTAATGAAGAAAGCCGGTGAAGATCAAGTTACAAATCCAAACGGCTACTATTCTAAAAAAATTGCCAATAGCTCTAAGCTGGATGTTTTTATGGCCGAAGTGAACAGAGATTGCCCGCAATACAATGGAGGGACTTACAGAGAAACGGCGCTGGACTGTCTAAACAGAACGATCTACCATAAAATTCCTGTTGGGGAATACCCGGAATGCCCATTGTTGTCAACGGCAATGAAGAAAAACAAATGCAATCCTGATATGGTATATAACTATTCTTTTGATCCGGATAGTTTCAATCCCCTCAAATACCACTTTATGTATTTTTCTCCGAACACTTCTTTCTACAGAGTGGATGGTACAGAGTATATTATCGAGATCGTACCGCAAAAAAAATAGACTTACCTGCTTATGAAAACGCTAAAACTTTTAATTCTATTCAGCGCTTTGCTTTCGTTCAATCGAAGCTTTGCTTCTGGATGTACTGGAACCGAAGTACCGTGTTCTTCTGCCAGTCCGTTCTGCACAGCGATTACCTATAACTTTCCTAACGAAACGAGTACGTGTGCTCCTTCCGGTCCGGATTATGGATGTCTTGCTTCACAGCCCAACCCGGTTTGGTATTACATGAATGTCAGTACAGGCGGCACATTCCAGATCAATATTTCACAAACAGATGGTCAAAATGGAACAGGAAATGGCCTCGATGTAGATTTTGCGCTATACGGTCCTTTTTCAAGTGTATCGTCTGGATGCTCATCAGTAAATGGCGGTTCATCCCCCATTCAGTGCAGTTATGATGCCCAAGCTACTGAAACATTGGGTATTGGGTTGTCCGGTGGAGACCCCTTCAGTCCAACAACCCCCCCTACTGCGACGGCTGGACAATTTTATATAGTTCTTATTACCAATTACAATGGTAGTTCGGGTTACATCACATTTAACCAAACAGGAGGATCAGGTGTTGCAGATTGTTCGATTGTAACCAATACGTGTAACATTTCCAGTGTTACTGCTACGCCTTCTGCTTGCGACGCTTCTAACAATTACAGTGTTTCAGGAGCAGTGACTTTTACGAATGCACCAACTACTGGAACTTTAACCGTAACCAATAGCTGTGGCGGAACACAAACTACTTCTGCACCGTTTACCTCACCTTTCAACTACACCTTAAGCTCATTACCGGGAAGCGGCGGTTCGTGCACTGTCACAGCAGCATTCTCTGCCGACGGCGCATGTACCAATACAACTACCTACACTGCTCCTACATGTTCAACGAATCCAACGTCATGTTACATTTCCAACCTGGAAGCAAATATCAGCGCCTGTAATACTGACAACTCGTTCACAGTTGACGGGATCTTCAGTTATATGGACAATCCGGGTTCCGGAACCGTTACTGTTTCAGTAACCAATGGGTCTGGAACTCAATCACAAACGTTCAACGCACCTTTTGTAGACGGCCAAAATTACAATTACAGTGTCACTATGAACTCAGACGGCTCACCTTTAACAGTTACGGTGACGTTTTCAGCTGACCCTGCCTGTACCATGTCTTTGAATTCCACTTCACCCGCAAATTGCACATGTGCAGCACAAATTGGAACGTTTACCGTTGCCACAGATGGAACGCAAACCGTGAACAACATTAATTTGTGTTTTGGAGATGTGCTAGATATTACCTCCAATGGAGACTGGACGCCTCCGGGTGAAGCAACCAATCCAGCAACTCCGGAAGGATATGACCCTAATATCATTTGGCTCGTTTATACATGTCCACCCTCTGTGGCTGTTGCTCCAGATCCCGTATTATTTATCACAGATGATCCCTGCTTACTTACGCTCGTGAATTCTCCAGATCTACCTGAAGTCAATGACATGTTCTGGATAGACAACCTTCCTCCCGGAACATTTACGGACAATACAGTCTATTTCGTCCCAATTACTGCATATAATGTGAGTGTGAATCCGTTGTTAATCTCCTACACCAATACCAACTTACCATGTTATCAGATGGGGCCAGTCTACGCAGTTCAATATATCCCTGAAGTTACATTTACACAATTACAGGATTGCCCATCTGGTACAGTAGATGCTACTGTAAGTGGCGGTTTACCATCCATTGATGGCTCTCAATTTACGGCCGTAGCCGGATCATTGTCTCCCGCAACAGCTAATTTTGTGAATACCAGTGCAGCCAACAACGGCACTATTACCGTAGGTGGACTTCAAAATGGTGATAATTATTCATTTGAAATTGAAGATGGCAATGGTTGTTCTATTACCGTAACAGGAACTTTTGTAGGAGGCAACCCTACAACGATTTCTTACCCTCAACCAGTATATTGTGAAGATGAAACAAACCCTACCCCAGCCATTACAGGCACTTCCGGAGGGGTTTTCTCATCGACCGGTGGTCTTGTTATCAATAGTTCTACAGGTGTTATCAATTTATTAAACTCTAATACCGGAACTTACACTGTCACCTATACTCCACCGGCAGGTTCTTGTGAATCTCCTTCGACATGCACCATCACGATCAATGGATTACCCCCCGTTAACGCTGGGTCAGATCTAACGGTTTGTGTAGGCCAAACAGTCATCCTTACAGCTACCGGTGCCAACCAATATACATGGGATAACGGGGTTCAAAACGGGATTTCCTTCACACCGTCCCTTGGAACAACCGTTTACACAGTGAGTGGTACCTCTTTAGCTGGTTGTACCAATACGGATCAGGTATCTGTGACCGCCACTCCAATTCCAACCGCAGGTTTTACGCCAGACGTAACCATGGGCTGTGTTCCTCTTACGGTGACATTTACCAATACATCCAGCGGATCAGTGAATTGTACCTGGAACTTTGGAGATGGAACCGTTTTGAATGGATGCTCCAGTGTAACCAATACATTTACAGAACAAGGTTGTTACGATGTGACTTTAACCGTGACCTCTGCAGGTGGTTGTCAGGCAACTGTATCCGTTCCAAGTTTGATTTGTGTGGAAGAAGCTCCAGTTGCCTATTTCATTCCATCAACCAATGTAGTCACAGAGTTTGATAACTTGGTATATTTCGACAATGAGTCAACAGGTGCCATCTCCTATACATGGAATTTTGGGGACAACACGGCGATTTCGAATGCAGACAATCCTTCACATGAATACCCAGTGGTGGAAGAAGGTGCAGGATGGTCCATTCAGTTGATCGCTACTTCTCCAATGGGATGCATGGATACGACTTATGCTACCATTTACTTTCAGGAAGAATTAATTTTCTATGTCCCAAATACGTTCACACCGGACAATGACGATTACAATCAAACTTTCCAACCTGTCTTCACCTCTGGCTTTGATCCCTATGATTTCTCCATGTGGATCTATAACAGATGGGGGGAGTTGGTATTTGAAACCCACGATGCCACAAAAGGCTGGGATGGTTCTTACGGAAATGCGAATGAAATCGATTTAGTGCAGGATGGAACCTACACATGGAAGATCGAATTCAAGATATCTAAAAATGATGAGCACAAATGGTATGCAGGCCATGTGAATATCGTCAGGTAATTGTCGCAAAATAAATTGAACTGGGGGAAGCAATCTTCCCCTTTTTTTGTGTTTTTTTTCACGGTTTGGCAACCAAAATGTTATTTTCGCGTCAACCTAAGCAATTAATGACTACCAAATGAAACCCTTATTTCTCTCTCTTTTTTTGAGTGCATGCAACATGTGCTTTTGCCAACAAACAGAAATGCCTCATCAACAACCAGTTGACACTTCAAAAGTGAAATCAGAAAAGATTTCGAAGGCTTCGAGAATTGATAAACGTGTTATTATTACGCGACAACCAGCAAGAAAAGAACATCCGGCAAAAAGAAATTAATTGATCCGTAGCTAACATCATGACTAAAACCATTCTAACCCTGGCGACCATCGCAATCTCTACCATTGGTCTGTCACAATCTAAATTTGAGGTTCAAAAAAACGGAACTTCCTATTCAAACGAACAGATTCTGAGTGCATTTGAAGGAGCCAATCTGTGCGGTTCTTATTTTAAAGACAAAAGAAACGTTCTTCAAATGAATGATGGGACAATTGTTGAACTAAAATCAGCCAAGGAAATTCTATCAGAAGGAATCGAATTAAGAGAAGAGTGTATTCTTCCGGATGGAACCGTTTATTATGACTGTATTTGGTCAATTGCTGAAAACGGCCTTCTCCTGAAAGGATTTCAGACCGAAAAATATAAATCAGAGAAAGAATATAAGCACGTAAACCATGAGAACTAAATCTATCCTATTTTCGTTTGCATGGTTCATGTTCTTATGGATCCCCTTTTCTTTATTTGCTCAACCTGCAAACGATGAATGTGCGGGTGCCATATCACTTGGCACGCTACCTACACCTGGCGCATGTGTCAGTGGACTTCAGAATGGAGCTGCCACCACGTTGAACAGTCAAACGACAGTTGCGGCTACGGCAGCTAACCCATATGTTTATCAGACGGCATGCTCAGGAGGTTCAATGACCACTTTTGCTTTGGACACCTGGTATTCCTTCACTGCATCAGGTACTATTGCGAATGTCAATATTACCGGATTCCCGAATGCGAATGTTGCACTTTGGAGCGGTACATGTGGAAACCTACTTGGAAGAGGATGCTCCATCTTACCAGCCGGTGGTTCGGGGACATTGACTGTCACGCAAATTCAACCTGGTCAAACTTATTACATTCAGGTAAGTGGAAATACTACAACTGCTACAGACAATAGTTTTACGCTCGCGGTTGACAATGACACAGATTGTAATGACTGTTTATTGAACGCTTCCATTACGGCTAATCCGGCACCCGTAAATGGCGGTTATCAACCTGGGCAGGTTGTTCAATTCTGTTACACCGTATCCGGTTGGTCTCAGCAAAACACCAATTGGATCCACGGTGTTCAAATAACCATGGGTGCAGGTTGGACAGGAGCTGTTACAGGAACCGTTCCAGCTACATCACTCGATCTTAGTGGAAGCTGGCTTTATTATGCGTCAAGTCCTGGAACTGTAAACGGCACTGCTTGGGGTCCCGGATTTTACTACGACACGAACGATGGTGGTACCTCACCCACCAATAATTTTGGAGATAACTGCAATGGGGCTGCCTGTACATGGACCTTCTGTTGGAATTTGACCGTTTCCAGCGCATGTACTCCAGGGGCTAGTCTCGCAGTGACCGTAAATACTTCTGGAGATGGCGAATCGGGTAGTTGGGCCAGTCCTGCTTGTATAGATGACAATGCAACTATTTTCCAGGCTATTCAAGTCTGTTGTACAGCACCTACCATGGCTGCTACGCCTGAAACATGTTCTGGAGCAAATGATGGAACTGCGACGGCTACACATGGTACGGGAGCTTCACCATGGGACTATGTCTGGACAAACGCATCCGGCACGGTGGTTTCTTCGACAAATAATTCCACTGCTGCCAGTAATACAGCAAGTGGATTGGCTCCGGGAACATATACGGTAACAATCACGGATAACAATGGCTGTGTTTCCTCAAATGATATCACAATTGCAGCAGGAGCGAACTGTACCTGTCTGATTACCAACTTTACAACCAATATCGGTACTTGTCAAACCAATAATACCTTTCCTGTAACAGGAACAGTGACGTTTACCAATGCACCTTCTTCGGGAACTTTGATCGTCATAGTCACGACTGCAACGGGTACTTATCAGCAAACATTCCCTGCTCCATTTACAAATGGACAAGTATATAATTACAGCATAACCAATGCTGTTTCGGATGGGTCGGCATCAACTGTAGAAGCCTATTTCTCTGCTAATACTTCCTGTACTCAAATCCTTAATTTCACTGCTCCTAACGCGTGCGGTTGCGATGCACTCATCGGAACATTCACAGATAACATCATCGGTGTAAGTACGAATAATTACGTTTTGTGCTACGGAGATATCATTGATATTCAAACAAATAACGATTATACTCCTCCAAGTGAAGCGACAAATCCACCCGGACCTGCTTATGATCCCGGGGTAGCTTGGCTGTTGTATTCATGTCCTCCTTCAGTTGGTTTGGTTCCCTCTGCTACTCAAGACGTAGCTAATGATCCCTGCCTCATCGGTATTGTGAGCAGTTTTGATCTCAATGACCTGAACGACATGTCTGTCATTAACAATTATCCTCCTGGAACTTTTACAAATAATACAGTATACTATGTTCCAATAACCATGTACTCGGTGTCTGGTAATTTTTACAGCTATGTGAACACATCCGTTCCTTGTTACGATCTCGGAACACCTTATGCTGTGCAATACCTTCCGGAGATTATTCCTGTTCCATCACAGAACTGTACTGCCGGCACGGCATCAGTTACGCTAACCGGAGGACTCCCTGCCGTGAACGGTTCACAATTTTCCATAGTAGCAGGATCTATTACGCCATCTACTGCTTCAGCGGTAACTTCCTCGGCAGCGAATGGTGGTACGATTACCATAGGAGGACTTACGAACGGACAGGCATTTTCATTTAATGTACAAGATGCAAATGGTTGTCCAATCACTGTTTCAGGAACTTTCACAGGCCTACAAAATGCAGCATTCTCCTATCCTCAACAAGCTTACTGTCAAAACGGGACGAATCCAACTGCTACTATCACTGGAGTACCTGGAGGCACATTCACCGCTTCTCCATCAGGGTTAGTATTTACATCTACCACTTCAGGAACGATCAATTTGGCAGGTTCCACGCCAAACACGTATACCATTACCTATACGACACCGGGACCAACCTGTCAAGGAACTTCCACCACAACAGTAACCATCAATGCCGTTCCGGTAATCAATGTAGGCGATCAAACGATCTGCCAGGGACAAAATGTTACACTTTCGGGGAATGGTGCCAACAGCTATACATGGACAGGTGGAGTAACAGACGGCGTTGCATTTTCACCCTCATCTACCGCAACATATACGGTAACAGGTACTGTTTCAGCTACAGGTTGTACCAGTACGGATGCAGCGACTGTAACTGTAAACATACTTCCGGGAGTTGGCGCAGGTACAGATCAAACGGTCTGTCAGGGGCAGAATGTAACATTAAGTGGCTCCGGGGCAACTACTTATTCTTGGGACAATAGTGTGTCCAATGGGACTGCCTTTGCACCTGCACTTGGAACACAGATATACACCGTAACAGGAACCGGAACTGGAGGTTGTACAGGGCAAGATCAAGTCACTGTAACGGTCAATCCACTTCCAACGGTTGTGGCCGATGACGTTTCTGTTTGTCCGGGCGGTACTGTTCCGATAACTGCGTCAGGTGCGTCTACCTACACTTGGAGTCCAGCTACAGCATTAAGTAGCACTTCAGGAAGTTCAGTGACATTTACAGCAGGAAGCTCAACGGCCTATTCTGTTACAGGGACAACTGCATTAGGATGTACGAATACGGATGCTGTAGCCGTAACCGTTTTACCTGCAGCAGTAATTGGAGCTGGTAATGATGTTGTCATCTGTCAAGGACCACAAGTTACGCTTACCGGTTCAGGCGGCACCACGTATACTTGGAACAACAGCGTCACAAATGGAACGGCATTCACACCCGTTACAGGAACCACAACCTATACGGTAACAGGCACAAATGTGCAGGGTTGCACGGGTACAGATCAGGTAGATGTCACTGTCAATGCAAATCCGGTTGTTGGAGCAGGAAATGATGTTGCCATATGTCCCGGCGAGCAAGCTACATTGAATGGCTCGGGTGCATCAACCTATACATGGAACAACGGCATCTCGAACAATACAGTTTTCACACCACTTACCACCACCACCTACACGGTTACCGGAACAGATGCCAACGGGTGCACGGGTACTGATCAGGTCGTTGTGACGGTGGATCCTGTTCCTACGGTAAACGCAGGTAATGATTTGACCATTTGTCAGGGAACACCTGCAATTCTTACAGCTTCGGGCGCTTCAACTTACTCCTGGGATAACGGTGTGACTAACGGAATTGGTTTCAACCCACCGGTAGGTGCAACGACAACCTATACGGTAACAGGAACGAGTACGGCAGGATGCACAGATACCGATCAGGTAAACATTACCGTTGAGGCGAATCCTACAGTCAACTTTAGTCCGGATGCTACGATTGGTTGTTCACCGCTTACCGTCACCTTCACCAATAACAGTGTAGGCTCCAATACATG
This sequence comes from uncultured Flavobacteriia bacterium, assembly GCA_903928365.1. Lineage (GTDB taxonomy): Bacteria > Bacteroidota > Bacteroidia > Flavobacteriales_D > Crocinitomicaceae > M0103. The sequence goes on along the minus strand of CAIYQV010000172.1, from coordinate 3,720 downwards.
CACCTGGACCATGAGTGATGGCACCGTGCTTTCCGGGTGTGGCTCTGTAACAAATACCTTTGAACAAGCAGGATGCTATGACATTACGTTAACGGTCAGTACTGCTAATAACTGTACCGCTTCATTCACTGCGAATGATATGATCTGCGTGGAGGCGAATCCAATTGCTGCGTTCTCTCCATCCATCAACATAGTAACGGAGTATGACGGTCAGATTGATTTTACAAATGAGTCGATCGGAGCGACAAATTACTCCTGGAACTTTGGAGATGGCACTGCTCCTGTCACTGATGAAAATACAAGTCATGATTTTGGGGGCCAAGATGAGGATTCATGGATCGTTTCTCTAGTTGCAAGTACGCCGTTGGGCTGCGCTGATACTGCCTACAGCACGATTGTATATCAGGAGGAATTGATCTTTTATGTTCCAAACACATTCACACCGGATGATGACGATTACAACCCGGTATTTCAACCTGTATTCACCGCTGGCTTCGATCCGTATGACTATGTATTGTTCATCTTTGATAGATGGGGTGAACTGATATTCGAGTCGCACGATGCAACAGTTGGCTGGGATGGTTCCTATGGAGCGAATCGAGAGATCGAACTCGTTCAGGATGGCACATATACCTGGAAGATCGAGTTCAAAGTAACTAAGAACGATGAGCGAAAATTCGTAGTCGGTCACGTCAACGTACTCCGTTAGACTCAATTGTTTAGGATTTGAATCTTGTCTGTTTGTTAAATTTTCAACTAAAACGATTAATTATTAATTTTGGCAGTGCATAAAAGGCAACTAACGAACTGTTTATGCGTTTTGAACAAAAGACTACGATGAAGGCGATAATCATTTCTCTTTTTTTAACGGCACAATCTTTATGGTTGTTGGGCCAGACAGCCATGACCTGCGGTGGAACCTTGAATCAGTGTGGTGGTACATATCTCGACCCAGGAGGTTCGGGAAGTTATGCCGCGAACGCCAATTGTACACAAACAATCTGTTCCGGGTCAGCTCAATGTGTAACACTTCAATTTACGGCTGTCAATCTTGAAAATAATTTTGATTTTCTCCGAATATACGATGGGTCCACGGCATCAGGAACGCTTTTAGCGACAATTACAGGAACAACGAATCCGGGAAATGTCACATCCACAACAGGTTGTCTTACACTTGTTTTTACATCCGATGGCTCGGTTCAAAATTCCGGGTGGACGGCCAACGTTATTTGCCATGCTTGTGGTTCACCACCTCCGCCACCACCAGGACCAGTGATTGCATCTGATTGCTCCGGTGCTGTAAACATCTGTACCAATGCTTCGTTTCAGGTAGATCCGAGCGGATTTGGTGCAGTTGACGAACTGAATGGTAGCACCTCAAATCCCATTACAAATCCAGTTCCCGGCAATTCTGGTTGTCTTTTATCTGGCGAATTGAATAGTACCTGGATGGTTGTCAACATCGCTTCCACTGGTACGTTAGAATTTTCTGTTGGTGCCGACAACGGTACAGGATGTTTAGACTGGATTATGTTTCCTTACAGTGGATCCACGACATGCTCACAAATTGTAAACAACACCATAGCTCCAATAAGATGTAACTGGAATGTTGGATGTGAAGGCTTCACGGGATTGGCTACTCCTCTTCCTACGGGTGGTGACGCCACTAATTTTGAGCCAGAATTGAATGTGACCTGTGGGCAGAAATACCTTATTTGTTTATCAAACTACAGCTCACAAAGTACCTCATTACCACTCAACTTCTTCGGTACAGCGACGATAAGCTGCTCCACTTTCCTTCCGATAACCGTAAATTCAGAAACTATTTGTCCGGGGCAAAGTGCAACTCTTACAGCCGCAGGAGGCAATACATACAGCTGGTCACCAGCGACAGGTTTGAGCGCAACAACAGGTGCAACAGTTACAGCAACACCGGCAACCACAACGACCTACACCGTTACGGGTAATGGATCTTGTGGATCTGGAACAGCCACATCTACAGTTACTGTATTGGCCGCTGGTGATCCAGCTTGCAGTACTCCAACTTGTTCAGCTACTGCCTCCAATACAGGCCCTTATTGTCCGGGAGCGACCATTCAACTCAATGCAACGGGTGGTGGCAACTATTCATGGAGTGGCCCTAATGGATTTACCTCTACCGTTCAAAATCCAAGTATTCCTTCCGCTACAACTACTGCAGGAGGTGTTTACACTGTAACGGTCAATGTAAGTGGTTGTACAGCAACAGCTTCCACCACTGTTGTCGTGAATCCATCACCTACGGTGAGCGCCGGAAATGCTGTGTCTATATGTGCCGGGGCGAGTACTACACTTACTGCCAGTGGCGCTGCAACCTACTCATGGACACCGTCAGCAAGTTTGACCACACCAGGTGCTGCAAGTACTTCTGCCTCACCGTCTGCAAATACTACCTACACTGTTACAGGGACCAGTGCAGCCGGATGTACTGCAACAAGTACAGTAGTAGTGACCGTTAACGCGGCACCAACAGTTACTTCATCGCCTGTGACTATTTGTGCAGGAGGATCGACCCCCATCACTGCAAATGGTGCCTCTACCTACGGGTGGAGTCCTTCCACGGGAATAAGTGCTGTTACAGGTGCGACTGTTACTTTCAATGGTTCTGCAAATACTACCTATACGATTACTGGAACGAATGCCGCAGGATGTACGGGTACCACCACTGTGCTGGCAACGGTGAACGCACTGCCAACCGTCACCGGAAATAACGCAGGTGTTTGTAACTCAGGGACCGTTCAAGTAACTGCGGGTGGTGCAAATTCATACAGTTGGTCTCCTGCAACAAACCTCAGCGCATCAACGGGAGCTACGGTTACATTTACAGCCGGATCAACCACTACTTATACAGTCACAGGAACAGATGCCAACGGCTGTACCAATACGCATACCATCACGGTTACTGTCAGTAACGGTTTGACTGTCAACGCAGGCGCTGATCAACAAGAATGTGAAGGAACCTCTATTACGCTGTCAGGATTAGGTGCAAGTACTTATTCATGGACAGGTGGGATAAACAATGGACAACCGTTTACTCCAGCTGTTGGAACAAATACCTATACAGTAACAGGTACCGATGCAGCCGGTTGTACAGCTACAGCCCAGGTAAGCGTAATCATTGATCCCAATCCGACAGTGAATGGAGGTGCAGATCAATCCTTCTGTGCCGGACAATCTACTTCTTTAAATGGCTCAGGAGCTGCCACATATACCTGGACCAATGGTGTTTCGAATGGAACTACTTTTACTCCGAATGCCACAACGACTTACACAGTTACAGGAACCAGCACAGATGGTTGTACGGGAACTGACCAAGTTATCATTACTGTCAATCCAATCCCTACCGTGTTTGCCGGGAACGATGTAACGGTCTGTACGGATGAAACCGTTACGCTTACAGGATCTGGAGCAGACACCTATACCTGGAGCAATGGCGCTACTAATGGAACTGCATTTACGCCTACATCAGCTACTACCACTTACACCGTAACGGGTACTACGACCGCTGGATGCACAGATACCGATCAGGTAATTGTTTCGGTAGAAGCAAGTCCATCTGTTGCCTTTACTCCTGATGTGACATTTGGATGTGCACCTTTAACAGTGAATTTCACAAATAATTCAGTGAACGGTTCTACATGTGTTTGGCAAATGGGAACAAGTTCGCCTCTTACGGGTTGT